>CAYMVC010000042.1:0-10203 GCA_964393755.1 uncultured Eubacteriaceae bacterium
GGACCGAAGTTCTGGGTAGCAGCAAATATAGCTATAAGACCCATGATTACAAGGACCAAAACATTTATAAATAGTGGTATATCAAAATTTTTTAGTAATTTTCTATCCATTATTAGTTCCACCTTAAGCTTAGATGATTTTTATTTATTATACCATATAAATGTTGTTAAAAACAAAGTAGCCAAGTATGGAATAATTGGAATCTCTTCAAGAATTGGGTTCAGGCAAACCTATCATTTTACTTGACTGGAACAAATGGTATGGTAAAATTAAACTTGTATAAATAGCATAAAAATTTTAAAGAATGGGGTATGAAATGAAGCCGATAAGATTTTACTTAGGGATGATTTTAGCACGATTTTCCTATATTGCTCTAAGAATATTAGGTAAGAATGCCACCCAGTTTCCTGGGGTGATTGGAATGAAGGTCTGTCCTAATATTTTAAAATACCTGGAAGTAAGTGATAAGGTTATAGCAATAACTGGCACCAATGGTAAAACTACTACTACAAATATGATAGCTTCCTTTTTAGAAGGCCAGGGTGTAGATTTGCTTGCTAATAATCTAGGAAGTAATATTGAAGGTGGTATAATCAGTGCCCTATTAACCTCTACTACTTTTTTTGGGAAGAATAAGAAGGAAATGGCTGTGCTGGAAGTGGACGAGCGATCCTCCCCCTATATTTTCCCTTATATAAATCCTGATATTATTGTCATAACTAATTTATTTAGGGATTCTTATAAGAGAAATGCAGATGTTGAATTTATTTCCAGTATTTTAGAAAAAAGTATTCCTAAATCTAGCTTGCTTATATTAAATGCAGAGGACCCCTTAGCTAGCAATATCTGCAAGGATAATCACAGAAAATACTTTTCTATAGCAGTCCAAGAATTTGAAGAGGAAGTTAGAGATAATATTATTAAGGACCTTGTCTACTGTCCAAGCTGTGGTCATAAATTGATTTTCGACTTTAATAGATATCACCATGTGGGTTTTGTCCATTGTGAGAAATGTGATTACTCTTCACCTAGAGCAGATTATCTAATTTCCAGAATTGAAAATGACAAAATTATTATAAAAGAAGGGGAAAGTTTTTATTCCTACCACAGTGGTGCCAGTAGAATTACTGATAATTATAATAAAATTGCCGTCATCAGTGTTCTTAGAGAAATGGGCTATAGCCACGGTGAAATTGCTGAATATTTCAATAAAATTAAGGTAGTTGAATCTCGTTATAATGAAACTCTAGTTGGCAATAAAAGAATTATATCCATGTTGGCAAAGGCACAAAATCCCGTGGCCAATAGTCTTGCCTATGATTTTATAAGAAAACAAGAATCCTGGGGATCTAAAACTATTATCCTTATGAATGAAACCTATACCCATAAACAAAATTATAATAGTATAGAAAATATGGCTTGGCTATATGATGGAGATTATGAATATTTAAATATTCCTTCTATAAAGAAAATTTTTTGTATGGGTCAACATAACCTAGAGTGTAAAATAAGATTGTTATTCGCTGGAATTGACGAGAATATTATTCAACTATTAGATCCAAGTTATAATTTAGACATTAATATTGAAACTGATACCACTGTTATCGTTCATGGTGCAAAAAATATAGCCATTGCCAGCCAATTTAAGGACATGCTGGTAAGGAGGATTAAAAATGAAAATTGAAATATTATTTGGTGAAGTATGTTCCCTATATGGGGACCATGGTAATATTATGTTACTAGAAAAGACCTTTGGTAAAAACAATATCCATAAAACTAGCATTTTAGAAACTCCTATATTTATAACAGAAGATATTGATTTAATCTATATGGGTGCCATGAATGAAAAAACACAGATACAGGTAATTAGCAAATTATTACCTTTTAAAAACATTTTGATGGAAAAGATTGATGATGGACTTAAAGCCCTATTCACTGGAACAGCTATGGATATTTTAGCTAGGAGAATTGTGGAGGAGGATGGCACAGTTGTAGAAGGCTTGGATATTTTTAATTTTGAAACTAGAATTAAGTGGAGACCTAGGTTAAATTGTGCTATTTACGGTCATTATAAAAATATCCCGATTGTAGGTCATAAGACTCAATTTACCCAGGCATATGGGGATAATTCAGAAAACTATTTCGTCCAAGTTGAAAAGGGTATGGGGATAAATAAAAACACTAACCTAGAGGGTTTTGTATATAAAAACCTAATTGCTACAAATATGACAGGTCCATTACTGGTAATGAATCCAGAATTTAGCCAAAGGTATTTAGATGCAGAGATACCCTTTAAGGATTTGTTGCTGATGGCACAAGAAAAACGTATAAAAGATATTAGCTTAGTAAAAGATGTTTTTTATTAATATTATAAAACAAACGGCAGGACCTTAAAAGGTTATGCCGTTTTTATATTTTATTTTTCTTTGTATTTCATTCTTTTTATTGGTATATTAGCAACCAGGGCAGGAACCATTGTATCGTCAAATTCTCTTTTTGTCTTCGTAATGGTAATTTCAAGACCATTTTCATCCACCTCAATATAGTCCTTAATCACCCCTACTATATCTCCCTTTATCATTTCTAAAAATTGGGGAGAGACATTAGCACGGTCATGTACTAAAACCAATTTTAATCTTTCCTTAGCTACATCTTTGCTTTTGTTTTCCCTACGATTGCTACGACTAAACATGTTAAACAAAGCATATCCTCCTCCCCTAATATTATTTAAAACCTAATTTTCTAACAAACTTTCTAATAAAACTTTCATCTACATCAAGATCTAAAAATGGGACTTCATTACCTAGAATTCTTTCCGCTATGTTTTTAAAAGCACGACCTGCAAGGGAACTCTCATCAGTTACTGCCGGTTCTCCCCTATTGGTAGATATTACAATGCTCTGATCATCTGGTATTACTCCCAATAATTCAATAGCAAGAATATCTATCATATCATCTATATCCATCATATCTCCCTTTTTAACCATGTCTATACGGACTTTATTGATAATAAGCTGTGGATTATAGAGCTCATTTGCTTCCAAAAGTCCAATAATTCTATCAGCATCCCGGACTGCCGAAATTTCTGGAGCCGTAACCACAATTGCCTTATCTGCACCAGCAATGGCATTTTTAAATCCCTGTTCTATACCAGCAGGACAGTCAATTAATATGTAATCAAATTCTTCCTTTAGTTTTTTACTAAGTGCCAGCATCTGTTTAGGTTGAATAGAAGTCTTGTCCTTTGTCTGAGCTGCAGGAAGTAAGTATAATCCATCATATCTTTTATCCTTAATTAGAGCCTGCTTTAATCTGCATATTCCCTGGGTTACATCTACGATATCATAAACTATTCTATTTTCTAAACCCATAACTACGTCTAAGTTTCTAAGTCCTATATCAGCATCTACAATAACCACCTTTTTCCCCAATAAGGTTAAGGCAGTACCAATATTTGCGGCAGTAGTTGTTTTCCCTACTCCCCCCTTACCAGATGTAATTACTATAACTTCTCCCATTACTTCCCCTCCCATTTGCTTTTTTGTTTATAAGTTTTGATAATATGGTAAAATAATAATTGAGTTTTCATTAATGCATGCCTTTTCCGGATAGTTAGGCTTGAAATCTTGTTGGTCCGGGGAACGGGCAATAATATTGGCAATTCTAAGCTGGGTTGGTTCTAATGAAAAAGCGACCACCATAGCCTCTATATTTCCAGAAAATCCGGCATGAGCTATTCCCCTTAAGGTACCCATTATTATAATATTTCCAGTAGCAATAACTTCTGCCCCAGGATTAACATCTCCTATTATAACAATATTACCATCAAATTTTATGCTTCCACCTGACCGTAGTGTTGAATAGATATATTTTGTCATTCCTTGATCAATAATTTGGTTATCCAAGGCTCCTTTTATTTTTATGAATTCTTCACTATTATTATCTATTTTTATTCCATAGCTTTCATCTAACCATTTTGTTAAACTAAATAAGTCTTCTTTAGAAAGACTTGTTTCCTTTAATTTTACATTTTTTATTTCTCCAAAAAAAGATTTTGCTGAATCAATCTTTTCCCTTATTTTATTTTGGATTATATCTAATTGGCTTTCCTTATTAATAATTAAATATAATCCTTCCCTGCTGCCCTTGAACAATACGATTTCTTCGGTCATTTGATATTTTTTACCTCCAGTGGGTATTCTAGCTTTCAAAATCATTTGCCTATTTAAAAATTGATCGATTAATATTTAATTCTTCAATTTATTAAAAAGTCCTTCTTTTATTGTAAAACAATGATAAACGATTATTTATCGATAGTGAAGCATTAGGGACGGTTCTTTTTGCTTCAAAAACCCGGAATAACCAGATTATCGGTGAGGCAGAGCCCCTCCCCTACTCCAGGGTATTTTCAAGAGGTTTTTTTTCTCCAGTTTCTGATTTTTCATTTAAATTAAAGTAACTATCTAACACTTTTCTTATTATTGGTCCAGAATATCCACCGCTGCTACCTTCCACCACCAAAGCTGCTATCGCTATTTGTGGTTTATCATATGGGGCAAAACCTACCATCCAAGACATGGCATCTATATCCTTAGATCCATACTGTGCCGAACCAGTTTTTATTCCTACCCCTATTTCCTGATGGGGGAATCCTGTAAAATCTCTGGCTCCTGTTCCACCGGGCATTGCAACTAATCTCATTCCCTCTTTTATAGCATTTAAATTTTCTGCTTTTATTTTAACTTCATTCATTACCTCTGGCTTTATTTCTTCAATAACCTCCCCGTCTGGGGAAGTTATTTTATTTACTAAATGTGTCTTATAGTTCTTACCACCATTTACTAATGTAGCTATATAATTTGCCATTTGTATAGGTGTGAGTGAATTTCCTCCTTGTCCTATGGCTGTATTTAGATTATCTGCTGTTGTCCACATTCCTTCTGCTACATATTGAAAAACTTTAAATATTTGTGTTGAATCTTTTATTTTATGCTCCTTAAGTTTTTCTGCTACAATTGAATATATTTCGTTATTACTGGGCTTCTTTAGATCTAAAACTATATCAAAGATTTCTTTTGCTATGGCATAAGAAGTATATACCTCTTGTTCCTCTCCATTTTCATTTTTTATAATACTATTACCAGTAATGCCAACAGTGTTCCTTAAATAACTTGATGTTGTATACATCCAGCTTTGTGCCTTTGTTGCCCTAGAAGCTAAAATACCCTTGGATTCAGAAATCTCAACACCGGTTTTACTGCCCAATCCCAATTTTCTTGCATAGCTTTCCAGGATATCTATTCCCTGTCTATTTCCTATTTCGTAAAAATAAACATTACAGGAATCCCTTAAAGCTGTCACCATATGTCTATTTCCGTGACCACTTCTTAACCAACATTTAAATACCTTGCCACCAAAGCCTGGGTAATAGCCTCTATCATAAACATTTTCTTTTAAACCTATTTTCTTTTCTTCAAGGGCCCCTACAGCTGTAGCCATTTTAAAGGTTGAACCAGGTGGAAGGGCTGCCATTGTAGCATTGTTAAAAAGAGGACGGGGATAAAGGGGATCGTTTGTTAGAACATTTAGTTCTTTCCAGTTCTCTGTAGATATCCCCTTTGAAAAAAGGTTTGGATCATAAGATGGATAGCTTGCCATTGCCAATATTCCACCGGTGTTTACATCTATAACTACTACCGCTCCAGACTTAGCCTTTGGAGCTTTCCTTCCCCCTGAACCGGTTTGCAATTCTATAATTGTTTCTTCCAATGCCCTCTCTGTATCCCTTTGGAGGTCATAATCAATAGTTAGAAATATATTGTTGCCGGGAATAGGCATATTCCCCTGGCTTAAATTACTTTTAGGTCTACCCCTATAGTCTGTTATTACTAAACTTTCTCCATCTTCTCCCCTGAGTTGGGATTCGAAAGCTCCTTCTAAACCTTGGGCTCCCTTCAAGTCCTGCATTCTATATCCGCCTTCGCTCACATCTGTTTCATTTACTCTACTTATATATCCCAAAACATGGGATGCAGTTTTCCCTTCAGGATAATTTCGTATTGGATTGGGACTTATAACCACACCTGGCATTTCATCTAGTCTACCTACTATTTCTGCCAAGGTTTGTCTATCTATATCATTAACTAGCTTTATAGATTCCCAAGATCTAAATCCTTGTTTTTTTATTTTCTCCCTAATAATAAGGATCTTACGAGCTTCTTCTACTGTATATTCTGGTCCTATTTTATTTTTTTCTCTTATGCTTTGAAAGGTCTTTTCTGCTGATAGCTCATATTCTTCTTCCTTAAGCCCCTGCCATTTTTTCCAATCCTCTTCTTGCTTTTTATAAATAAACTTTGGTTCGGGATTTAATGAAATGGGAATAGTTTCATTTAAGTGAACCTTTGTAATTGCCTCTAATGCTAATTCATTACTAATATCTGATTTAACATAGTATCTATTTCTTAGGATATCAATGGTTTCAGTAGCTGTAGCATCTAATGGTATATCCTGAGATTCCTTCCATTCCTCTTCTTTTATTTGAAAGCTAAAAATTAAATCTCCACTTTCCTGTAATAGAATAGGAAACTCATCATCATAGTCTTCTTCATATTTATCCAAAATATTTGTTAGCATTAATATCATATCATTTCTTTTCTCTTCATCTATTTGTGTATATAGCATTTCAACAGAATAACCTATTCTGTTAGTAGCCAAGGCAAAACCATCATTTGTATATATTTTTCCCCTTTCTGCTGGGGTAATAATACGTCTTAGCATTTTATTTTCAGCAATTTCACTGTATTTTTCTCCCTGGGCAATTTGGAGCTGAGATAAGCGGAAAAGAAAAGCAATTGAAATGATTATTATCAATAAGAATATGAAGTTAAACCTATGTTTGTTTTTTTCTATTATCATTAAATCACCTTTTTATTTAATTAAATTCCATTCGCCTAGCTTTAAAAAAAGTGGGTAAATAAAGAGTACTAAAATTCCATTAATAATTAAAGAAAAGCCAGTATAATTCCTAATATATATATCCATTGCTATATTAATTCTGGCTAGATATACTATTAAGTAAAATATACCCTGATAGGATAAGGTAGCTAAAACAGTAAATAAAAGGGGAATTATTCTATTTTCCTTATACACCTTTTCACTGGCAAAGCCTACTAGATAACCTATTAGCATATAGGGCAATCCATGAATACCCAGTACCCTACCAAAGAGTATGTCAGACAAAATGCCACCTATAAGACCAAGAACGATTCCTTCCTTTTTCCCATATATCAATCCCAGGGATACAATGGTTATTAATACTAAATCTGGAGTTATTCCTCCAATTTTTATGAAAGGTAAAATTGTAGATTCTATGGCTATTTCAACTAATAATAACAGTGATAAAATAAATAACCTCACTTTTTTTCTCCTAACTTATTTTTTCTTAAGAACAGTTACCTCTTTCAGTTGTTTAAAATCTACTGCGGGATTTATAATAACTGTCTTTTCCAGCATACCAATTTCCTTTTTTACCTTTTCCACTTCCCCTATTATAATATTGTCAGGATAAATTCCACCCAGTCCTGATGTTATAATAATATCTCCAGAAATTAACTTAGCTTCAGGTGTTACAAATCCTTCTAGGGTGCTTCCGGTACTGCCCTGTATTCTTATGTAATCACCAGTTCTAGAGGATACACCATTAATCATAGAACCTGTATCTGAAATGGATAAGACCTTGGAAGTACCACTAGATACCTCCACTACCTTGCCAACTAAACCTTCACTTACAGCCACTGCAGAATTCTTTTTTATTCCATCCTTTGATCCCTTATCAATTATAAAAACATTAAACCAAACCTCAGGGTCAATTGAAACTATTTTAGCAACAATATAATCATATTGAGGATTAGATTTCTGATAATTTAATAATTTTGTCAATCTCTCATTTTCGTTTTTAATGGTTTCCAAATCTACCTGTTGTTGTCTTAAGTTTTTTATTTCTTCTTTTAATTCCTTATTAGTTTCTTTTAAAGTGCCAATTTCTATTATTGAGGCAAAAAAATTTTTAACATATTGAGAACCAGTAAATATTGTTTTTTGCACTGGCACCATAGCCTTACTTATTAATCCCTCAATAGAGGACACTTTTTCCCGGCCCTGGGAAGTAAAGGATATTAAAATAATAAGTATGATAGCAATAAAAGCTACTATCATACCGAACTTATGATTTTTTATCCAATTCAAAATTTCACCCCACTAACTTAACTAATACTTTTGGATGCAGCAATCACCTTATTAAACATTTCCACATCATCTAATACCTTTCCTGTACCTATTGCAACACAATCCAATGGGTTTTCAGCTATTTCAACTGGCATGCCAGTTTCATGTCTGATTAGTTCATCTAGCCCATTTAGTAAGGCTCCTCCACCTGTTAACATAATACCCTTATCCATAATATCTGCTGCCAATTCTGGGGGTGTTTTTTCTAGGGTGCTTTTTATAGCATCTAATATTGTATTAATTGCATCTTTTAGTGCTTCCCTAATTTCCTCTGAAGAAACTTCTATTGTCTTCGGAAGACCAGAAACCAAGTCCCTTCCTTTAACATCCATTACACTTTCTTCTCCTGGGAAAACAGAGCCAATATTTATTTTTATATCTTCCGCAGATCGTTCTCCAATCATAAGGTTATACTTATTTTTTATATATTGAATAACAGAATCATCGAATTCATTTCCACCTACCCTAATTGACTTGCTGGTTACTATACCGCCAAGGGAAAGAATTGCTACCTCACTGGTTCCCCCTCCAATACCCACAATCATGCTTCCTTCTGGTTCACCAACAGGAAGGCCAGCACCTATTGCCGCCGCCATAGGTTCCTCTATGACAAAGGATTCCTTTGCCCCTGCCTGTTCGGCAGCTTCTATGACTGCCCGTTTTTCTACTTCAGTTACCCCTGATGGGACACATACTAATACCCTAGGCTTTACAAGACCTATTCTGTTGAATGCCTTTTTTATAAAATATTTAATCATATTCTGTGTAATATCAAAATCTGCAATAACCCCGTCTTGCATAGGTCTAATTGCTACAATGTTTCCAGGAGTTCTCCCTATCATTTTCTTTGCTTCTTCTCCAACTGCCATTACTGCTTTAATATTCTTATTAATTGCAACTACTGATGGCTCCCTTACAACTATACCTTTTCCCCTTACATATACTAAGGTGTTTGCTGTCCCTAGGTCTATTCCTATATCTTTTGAAAATACTCTACTCATTTAATGGTGCTCCTCTCTATTAGTCGGCTATTATGTTATAACATTCCCATTTCCTTAAAACTTATATAATTTTCTCCACCGATAATTATATGATCTATTACTTTTATTCCTATAATCTCCCCCGCTTTAAAAAGCCTCTCAGTGATGGATTTATCCTCATTACTAGGAGTAGGGTCACCGCTAGGATGATTATGTACAAGTATAATTGAAGTGCTATTTTTTCTAATGGCATTTTTAAACACTTCTCTGGGGTGAACCAATGAAGCATTTACTATTCCCTTTGTAATGTTTTCTACATCCAAAACCATATTTTTTGTATTAAGTAATACTGCATTAAAATGTTCTTGTGAAAGATATTTCATTTCTTCCTTTAGAAAGTCTACAATATCAAGGGGTTTTTGTATTATTGTATTAACAGGGCTTTTAATAGAAAGTCTTCTACCAAGCTCCAATGCTGCCTTTATTCTGGCAACCTTTACTATACCTATACCCTTAAACTCGCTAAGTTCATCAATTGTTGCTCCATATAAAAATCTCAAGCCTTCTTTTTGGCTATTTATTAATTGATATGCCAGAGAAATAGCAGTAATATTTCTACTGCCAGACCCTAATATTATAGCAAGTAATTCAGCATCAGATAGACTTCTTTCCCCTATCTTTAATAGTTTCTCTACCGGTCTTTCTTCTTCTGGGAATTCTTTAATAGTCATATGTCCTTCATAATTATATTCTTCCATTCCCTACCCTCTTTCCCCTTTTGCTACCATTTCTTATAATAAATGCCTAATCCTAAAAGTATACCTAATACACTTCCTAAGTTAATATTAATAAGCATACCAAATGATAATTTTACTATATTAAGATTGATGATATTCCACGGGTTACCCTGGTTACCAAAAATGCTTATTGGGTAATT
>CAYMVC010000043.1:0-10189 GCA_964393755.1 uncultured Eubacteriaceae bacterium
TATTGAATTACCTGCTGGAAAGCTGGAAAAAGGTGAGGATCCTGAAGAATGTGCCATAAGGGAATTAGAAGAAGAAATAGGTTATAAAGCCGGGAAATTACAAAAATTAACTTCCATATATACTTCCCCTGGTTTTGCAAATGAAATAATTCATATTTATTTAGCCTTAGACTTAATTAAAACAAAAATTAATAGGGATGAAGATGAATTTATGGATATTATAGAGCTAGGGATTGATGAGGCTGAGAGAATGATTAGAGATGGTAGAATTACTGATGGAAAAACTATTGTGGGGATACTTTTTTTTCTACATAAAGATAATTTGAACAAGTTATCATAAGTTATTATTCCTATGCATAATTTTTAATAAGTATGAGGAAATTTAGGATTGGTTCTTAAACATAAAATTTCCCTAAGCATAGGAAGGGGTCTTTTTTTGAAAAATATAATTATCAATATTAAAAAACACATGGAACAAAATATTCCAATTTATTTTACAACTTTGCTATTTTTTACAATTGGTATAGTAGCGGGAACTTACACAATTAAGGCACTTTCTTATACGCAAAAAGTTGAATTAATGGAATATCTAGAAGGATTTTTTCAAATATTTAGAAGCCAGAACTTTGATAGCAATCAGTTATTACTTAATTCCTTTTTTAATAATATTAAATTATTTCTTATGTTTTGGATTTTAGGTCTCACATTATTTGGTTTTCCTTTAATACTTTTATTATTATCTTTTAAAGGCTTTGTTTTGGGATTCACTATTGGCTTTGTAATAGAAGAATTAGCTTTAAAAGGAGTGTTATTTATTGTATTATCTATATTACCCCAGAACTTATTCCATATTCCAGGACTCCTGGGCATAGGAATTATATCAATTAGTTTTTCTGCTTTCCTATTTAAAAATAGGATAAAGAAGCAAAGAATATATAATAGGAAGGGGCAGATACTAACCTATACAATCACAATGTTATTGTTATTCATTCTATTTTTACTTGGAGGCCTAGTGGAAGCATATATAACACCAATATTGATGAAATTGTTACTTACTAATTAAAGGGCTCTAAATAATAACTGCATACTTTATTCTTGATAATGGGTTAAGTAACATATATAATACAAATAACTGGCTACACTTATAAAAAATATTAAGGGGTGGTAAAATGATAATAGGAGTACCTAAAGAAATCAAAACTAATGAAAACAGGGTTGCTATTACACCAGCAGGGGTTCATTCATTGGTATCCTCAGGCAATGAAGTATTTATTGAAACTAATGCGGGTTTAGCTAGCAACTTTACTGATGATGAATACATAGAGGCAGGGGCTAAGATACTTAAAACGGGCAAGGAAATCTATAAAATTAAAAATATGATTATGAAAGTTAAGGAGCCTTTAGAATCCGAATATGACTTTTTTAAAGAAAATCAAATTATATTTACATATTTTCACTTGGCTGCAGAACCAGCCTTAACTAAAGTATTATTGGAAAAAGGGGTAATAGCCATTGCATATGAAACTGTACAATTACCAGATAATTCACTACCCTTATTATCACCAATGAGCGAAGTTGCCGGGAAAATGTCTGTTCAGGTGGGAGCCCATCTTTTAGAAAAGATAAATAATGGACGAGGCATATTGCTAGGGGGAGTGTCGGGAGTTGCACCAGGTGAAGTACTAATTGTTGGTGGTGGGAATGTTGGAACTAATGCAGCTAAGGTAGCAATAGGATTAGGAGCCCATGTTACAATAGTGGATCTAGATATAAAAAGACTGGCGTATCTTGATGATATATTTGCCGGTAAGGTGACAACCCTTATGTCTAACAGCTTTAATATTGCCGAGGCTGTGGAAAAGGCAGATTTAATTATAGGGGCTGTTTTAATTCCAGGAGCAAAGGCACCTAAATTAGTCAAAGAGTATATGGTTAAAACAATGAAGGCTGGATCAGTGATTGTTGATGTAGCTATAGATCAGGGTGGGGTAATAGAAACTAGTGATAGGATAACAAGCCATGATAATCCATATTATATTAAACATGGTATTGTTCACTATTCAGTACCAAATATGCCAGGGGCTGTTCCCAGGACCTCTACATTGGCATTGACTAATGCCACAATGCCCTATGCTGTTCAGATAGCCAATAAGGGGTGTGAAAGGGCACTAGTAGAAAACTCCTCATTAATTAAAGGCTTAAATATATACAAGGGCATGGTTACATATAGGGCGGTGGCAGAAGCTTTCGACTATGATTATATTTCACCAGAGGAGGCAATACAGTTTTAAATATTAAATACTAAGAGAAAAATTGAATGCTTAAATAATTTTTAGGTAAATAGTGAATAATATACTATTTACCTTTTTTCATAAAATAAAAGGTATTTTAAATTTGCTGTTGAATATTATTTAAATGGCTTTGTATGAGGAGAAGGAATTGAATAATAAATACATATTGGAATTTGAAAAATATTTAATAAAAGAAAAGAAAGTATCTACTAATACTTTAGAAAGTTATTTAAGGGACGTAAGACAATTTAATGAATTTTGTTTAAAGGCTAATATAGGTGATATTGGTAATGCATCTAACACACATGCAATTTCATTTCTTATTGGGCTACAGAAAAAGGGAAGGGCCACATCAACAATAACAAGAAACTTAGTGGCATTAAGAATATTTTTTCATTATCTTTATGATTGCGGTCTTATAGAATCTAATCCAGTAATAAATTTTAAAACACCTAAGGTTGAAAAAAAGTTTCCTAAGACATTAACAATAAAGGAAATTGAAATACTTTTGGCTACACCAGATTTAAATACTAATAAAGGCTTAAGGGATAGGGCTATTTTAGAGCTTTTATATTCTACTGGTTTAAAGGTATCGGAACTAATTAGCCTAGAAATAAATAATATTAATTTTCAAGAGGAAAGCTTATATTATTATTCTAATGATGAAGAGAGGTCCATACCTATAGGGGATATTGCAATTAGTTACTTAAAGAAATATTTATCATATTCTAGGGAAAAAATATTAAATGATAAAAAATGTAATATTCTATTTGTAAATATGCAGGGAAGTCCATTAACTAGACAAGGTGTGTGGAAAATCATAAAGTCTTATACTAAAGAAGCTAAAATAAAAAAGGATATTACACCCCATATGATAAGACATTCTTTTGCCCTACATCTTCTACAAAATGGAGCAGATTTACATATTGTAAAGGAGTTACTAGGTCACCTAGATATCTCCAGTACCCAGATATATATTAGGGATATAGATCAAAATATAAAAGGAACATATAAAGAATTTCATCCAAGAGCTTAATGTAAGCTCTTTTATAAATGTATTTTATTAGAGTAATAAGTTGTAGAATCCAATGGGAGGAAGAAGATGAATTTAGAATTTAAAATTAATGATGCAACAAATGAAATTTTAAGATTGCGACAGGTCAAACCTAAAATAGGACTGGTATTAGGTTCTGGCTTAGGTGAAATCGCTGATGAATTGGAAGAAAGTATAGTAATACCCTATAAAACGATTTCCGGATTTCCCGTATCTACTGTTAAGGGCCATAAGGGAAATCTAGTCTTTGGAAAATTATATGGGAAATCCATAGTTGCCATGCAGGGTAGATTTCATTATTATGAAGGGTATTCTATGGAAGAAGTAACCTTTCCTATTAGAATAATGGCAAAGTTGGGAATAGAAAGCTTATTGGTAACTAATGCTGCAGGTGGGGTAAATAAAAGTTTTAAAGCTGGAGACTTGATGATTATTGATAATATGATTAATTTGCAAGGAAATAACCCCTTAATTGGAGAAAATTTAAAGGATTTCGGCAGCAGGTTTCCGGATTTATCTCATCCATTTAATGAGGAGATGATAAAACTTGCCCTTGATTGTGGAAGGGAAAATAATATCCCCTTACAAAAAGGTGTCTATGCAGCTGTTTCCGGTCCTAGTTTTGAAACACCTGCTGAAGTGAAAATGTTAAGGATATTAGGGGCAGATGCGGTGGGTATGTCCACTGTTCCTGAAGTTATTGTGGCAAGACATAGTGATGTTAAGGTTTTAGGAATATCTTGTATAAGTAATATGGGGGCAGGAATTTTAAAGGGTCAACTAAGCCATGAGGAGGTAATTAAAACCACTGATAATGTTAAAAGGTCATTTAAGACATTGGTAAAGGAAGTAATTAGAAAGATATAAATCTAAATCCTTTTATTTGCATAAGTTTTTTTAAAAAAGAAACAATAATTAAAAGAAAGCTTATGCAAAATAGGAGGAGAAAAATGAAAAAAGTTAAATTGACCACGATTTTTATTATATTAATATTGGCTCTCTTATCAACTAGTGTATATGCTAGTGAAGGAAGCAGTATATCTATTGAATCAAAATCAGCAATTTTAATTAACGGAAATACTGGCGAAGTTTTATTTGAACATAATAAAGATGAAAAATTACCACCTGCTAGTATAACAAAGATAATGACTATGTTGCTTACCATGGAGGCACTAGAAAGCGGTAAGATAAAATTAGATGATGAGGTGGTAATTAGTCAAGAGGCATCAGAAATGGGTGGCACCCAATTATATATGGAAGCCGGTGAAAAGAAAACCGTTAAAGAGCTGCTAATAGGTGTGGCTGTTGAATCAGCAAACGATGCTGCCTCTGCACTGGGGGAATATATAGGAGGAACCGAAGAAAGTTTTATCGTATTAATGAATGATAGGGCTAAAGAACTGGGAATGGTTAATAGTCAATTTAAAAATCCCCATGGTTTACCGGTGGAGGGTCATTATACCACTGCCAATGATATTGCAATAATGTCAAGGGAATTAGTCAAACATGAAGAAATTCATGAATATTTGACTATGTGGATGGTAGATATAAATGTAGGAAAAAATAAAGACAGGGTAAGAACTTTAGCAAATACTAATAAGCTTCTGAAAAGCTATCAAGGTTTGGACGGTATTAAAACAGGTTTTACCACTGAAGCCAAACATTGCCTATCTGCAACTGCTAAAAAGAATAACCTTAGACTTATTAGTGTAATATTAAGTGCTGAAGATTCTAAAGTAAGGTTTAACGAAGCTGCAAAACTACTTGATTATGGTTTTGCCAATTATGAAGGTCTATGTGTTGCTGAAAAAGGGGAGGCTCTGCAGGATGTTATTATAGAAAAGGGTTTGTTAGAAAAAATAAGTGTTATAACAGAAGACCCTTTATGTGTTATGGTTAAAAAAGGAGATAATAGCCAAATAGAAAGAAAGGTAGTATTGGAGCCCTCTTATATGGCTCCCATAGAAAGGGGTCAGAAGTTAGGGGAATTAATTGCCTTTAGCGGTGATAGGGAAATAGGGAAAACCAATTTAGTAGCTAAGGATAGGGTAGAAAAATCCAACTTATTGATAATGTTTAATAAAATATTGAAAAGATGGCTGGAAGCAAAAAAAGAATAGTTTTAAACTATTCTTTTTTAATAAATTATATTTCAATTATTTATCCCTATTTTTCTAATACTTGTATTATTAAGTTTTTAGTAATATAATAATTCCCATAGGAAAAACAGGGGGATATTAGCAGATGAATAATAATAACCATTTTATATTTTCCCATCATGACACTATAGAACTTGCCAATAAATTTGGAACGCCTTTATATGTTATGAGTGAAGATATCATTAGAAAAAATGCATTAGAAATAGTTAATTCATTTAAAAAACAAGGATTAGATTTTCAAGTGGTATATGCAGGTAAGGCATTATTAAATATTGCCATGTGTTATATTATTAAGGACTTAGGATTAGGCTTAGATGTTGTGTCCAGTGGTGAATTGTATACTGCCAATAGGGCATGTTTCCCAATGGACAAGATATATTTTCACGGAAACAATAAGTCCATTGATGAACTTATAATGGCAATAGATTTAGGTGTGGGAAGAATTGTAGTAGATAATGAATATGAATTGAATTTGTTAAATAGACTTTCTATTGAGAGAAAGAAAAAGACCAGGGTCTTATTTAGAATTACCCCTGGTGTAGAGGCACATACTCATAAGCATATACAAACTGGTCAAGAAGATTCAAAATTTGGTATTCCTATTAGGGATGCCGAAGAAATAGTATTAAAAGCACTGAAAATGGATGGAATAATAGTTAAAGGACTCCATTGTCATATAGGTTCGCAAATTTTGGAAGATAGACCTTATAAAGTTGTTTCTGAGATTATGATGGGACTTATAAAAAAGTTAAATGAAAAACATAAGATAAAAATTAGGGAATTAAACTTAGGTGGAGGCTTTGGAATTAATTATTCCGATGAAAAGTCCTTTATAAATATGGATGAAATGATTAGTAAAATATCTGATATGATAAAAAGAATTTCTAAGGAAAATAATATTGATTTACCTAAAATTATCGTTGAACCGGGAAGATATATAGTTGGAAATGCAGGGATCACCTTATATGAGATAGGGGCAATAAAGGATATACCGGGGATAAGAAAATATGTTAGTATAAATGGGGGTATGACGGATAATCCAAGAACAGCCCTATACGGTTCTAAATATAATGCATATTTAGCAAATAAGATGAAGCATAACAATAAGGAAATAGTGTCTATTGCTGGAAGATGTTGTGAATCGGGAGATATGTTAATATGGGATATTTCTTTGCCCCACTGTGAGGCTGGCGATATTCTAGCTGTTTTAAATACTGGTGCATATAATTATTCCATGTCTAGTAATTATAATAGGATTCCTAGACCACCAATGATTTTGTTAAGGGAAGACAAGGCGGAAGTTATGATTGAGGGTGAAAGCCATAGGGATATAGTAAGAAATGATAGAATACCTACTTGGTTAAAGTAATAGTAACTTAAGGAAAACATTTTTGCGTGCAATATGCACGCTTTTATTGTTAGCTTAAATATGGTAAAATTCAAAATGAATGGAATTCCACTTACAGGTAATATAAATATTAGTTTACCGGAATATGGAGGATAGTTATGTTTCCCATAAATTTTGTAGATATATTATATACATTGCCAGCTATATTAATTGCCCTTACCTTTCATGAATTTAGCCATGGTTTGGCTGCATATTTATTAGGGGATAACACTGCTAAGGAACAAGGCAGATTATCACTAAACCCTATTAAGCATATTGATCCAATGGGGTTTTTAACATTGTTATTTTTCAGGTTTGGTTGGGCAAAACCTGTACCCTATAACCCCTTATACTTTAAAAATAGAAAGATGGGGACCTTCCTTGTGGCATTAGCGGGGCCACTTTCTAATTTATTACTGGCATTTACTTCCCTATCACTAATCTTAATAATAAAGCCTCAAAATTTTATAATATATAAAATATTAAATTTATTAATATTTTATAATATTATATTTGCTATTTTCAATCTAATACCTATACCGCCTTTAGATGGGTCTAAATTAATGGCTAGTTTATTACCTAATAAGCAGGAACGATTGTTTTGGGAATATGAAAGATTTGGTTATCCACTTTTGTTAATTTTGATTGTTACAGGACTCTTAAGTAAATTACTTTCACCTCTAATTAATATTGTTTTGAATAAATTAATATTATTAGCCAACTTTTTTTTCGGAGGCTTATAAATGTCATATCAAATAACAATAGATTCATTTCAAGGCCCCTTAGACTTATTGCTTCACCTTATTGAAAAAAATAAATTGAATATATATGATATCCCAATTTCTCAAATTACTGACCAATATATGGATTATATAAAGGAGTGGAAGGAATTAAATTTAGATGTAGCTAGTGAATTTTTAGTAATGGCATCAAGCTTACTTGAATTAAAGTCCAGGGAACTTCTACCTAAAAATAAGGAAGTTGAAGACCAGGAGGAATTAGGGGATCCAAGGCAGGAATTAATAGAGAAATTAATAGAATATAAAAAATATAAAAACATTAGCCTATATTTCAAAAGCCAGGAAAGTATAGAAAAGAAGGTACTATATAAGGACCCAGAATATTTCCCGGAATTTGAAGAAATTAATAAAAGAATTGATATAGAACTAGACTTATTATGTATAGCTTTTAAAAATATCCTATTAAAGCAAGATTTGTTAAGAAAAGAAAGTGACTTATTTCATGAGATTAAAGCTGATACATATACTGTTCAGGAAAAAATGAAGGAATTGTTAGAACAATTTACTAAATTTAAATCAATAAAGTTTAGCAGATTATTTACTTATTGTAATTCAAAAAATGAACTAATAACTACATTTCTTGCCTTATTAGAATTGGCAAAGTTAAAAAGCATTAGAATAATACAAAATAATTTATTCGACGACTTTATAATTTGTAAAATCAAAAATGGGGGAGCATAAGAATTGGAATTAAAAGAAAAGATGGGGATAATAGAGGGACTCCTTTTTGCAGCAGGTGAAGCTATATCTGTTAGAGAAATTTCATCAATAATTAAGGAGGAAATAAGTGTAACAGATAATATAATAATGGAAATGAAGGATTTATTTGACTATGATAGAAGGGGCATACAGATAAAGAAGATTCAGGATAAGTACCAATTGTCAACTAGAAGTGAACATTATGAGTACATAAAACAAATAATGGTTAGTAAAAATATTGCGGGACTTTCTAAGGCAGCATTGGAGACCCTAGCTATTGTTGCCTATAAGCAACCTGTAACAAGAATGGATATTGAAAGTTTAAGGGGGGTAAAAAGTGAGGGTTCCTTACAAAGACTTATAGATAGGTCTCTCGTTAAGGTTACAGGTAGGTTAAATAGTCCTGGGAAACCAATGGTTTTTGCTACCACTGAAGAATTTTTAAAATATGTAGGTATTGAATCCATTGACCAATTGCCGGATATGGAAGATTTTCAAATAGATAAAGAGGATGAGGAAAATATTGAAAAACAAATAAATATAGAAGAACTGCCTTAAAGGGAAAGTAGAACAGCTATCTTGGCTGTTTTTTATTTGTATAATATTTTCTAATAATAGGTAAAATCTAGATAGGATGCTTTATTTAATTTAATGAAAAGAGTGTTAAATGGTGATTTGGGGTCTTTTAATTTTAATATTAATAGTTTTAATATATAAAATGCCATTAAGATTTAATGTTAATTATTATTATGATGGCAATCTCAATAATCTAGATATAGTGTTTGAAACCTTTTATGGACTGATTAAACATAATATAGACATATCCTCTTTAAAAGTTAAACTAGCAAGCAAGTCAGATAAAAGAAAGAGTACAGTCCGAAAGAGTAAGGGCTTATCTTATCTAAGCAACTTATGGATAGATGAATTTATATTAATTGTAAAATTCGACTGTTATGATGCTGCTATTACTGGAATTATTGCAGGAATTTTATATTTTATAGAAAGTAATGTTTTACTTTTATCTTTAAAATGTAAAAGAGTTGAAAATTATAAATTTATAATTCAACCATTATTTAAACAAGAAAACATGGTTGATATTAAATTTTCCTGCATATTTCAATTTAAATTAGGTCAAATTATATATGAGAAGATAAAATTGTTTTTGTTAAAAATATAAAAGGTAGGTGAACATAATTATGGAAGGACATCCAATAGAAGGTTTAATGAAGACAGCAATGGAAAGTATTAAGGATATGGTTGATGTAAATACAATAGTGGGTGATGCGGTAGAAACTCCTGATGGTTCAGTTATAATACCAATTTCCAAGGTTTGCTTTGGTTTTGCATCAGGCGGCGGAGAGTACGATCAGCAAATGTGTAAAAAGAATAAGGACATGAATGCTACTGAAAATGAACTACCATTTGCAGGTGGTGCAGGTGCTGGTGTATCTGTCCAACCAGTGGCTTTTATGGTAGTTGGTCAAGGCCAAATACGATTGTTACCTGTTAATCAAAATTCTATGATTGAGAGGGTGATTGACTTGGCACCTCAAATTATGAATGAACTTCAAAATATGGTCAATCAAATAACCAGTAAAAATAATAATGGCAATCAAGCTAATATGAATCAACAACAAAATCCTACTTCATAATCAAAATAAAAGATGAAAAACATGGGCGGATACGCCCTTAAAGCTGTTGAAAAACATTGGTTTTGTCATCCTGAGCCATAGCGAAGGATCTTAAAGTTTTAAAGCATAAGATTCCTCGCAAAACTCGGAATGACAACCTAATAAAAA
>CAYMVC010000044.1:0-9942 GCA_964393755.1 uncultured Eubacteriaceae bacterium
CCCAAACCTCAGCCCTATTAATAGGGGAACTGATAAAGGAAGTTAAGAATAAAAATATAGATTTAGTAATTGGACCTGCTACAGGCGGTATTATCTTAGCTTATGAAGCAGCTAGACAATTAGGGGTAAAGGCGATTTTCACAGAACGGGAAAATGGTGAAATGACTTTACGCAGAGGATTTAAAATACCAAAGGGTGCAAGGATATTAGTGGTAGAAGATGTAGTTACTACAGGGGGTTCAGTAAAGGAAGTTTTAAATATAGTGGAAAACCAAGGGGGACAAGTAGCTGCAGTAGGGCTAATAGCTGATCGAACCGGGGGAAAAATAGATTTCGGAGTGCCAACATATGCAATATTTTCTAAGGAAATAAATTCTTATAATCCTAGGGATTGCTATCTTTGCAAGGAAAATATACCAGCTAGTAAATTAGGCAGTCGGAACTTAAATAGTTTATAAACAACCCAATAACAATTCATATATATTGACAACAATTGGCTATTAATATTATTATACTAATGAGAAGATAATAATAATTTTTTAAATTAACAAATAATATCATATCTTGACAGCTTCTTTTATTGGAAAGATTAAGGTGGAAGTGAATTATCATGCAATCACATATTGGAGAAATAGCCGCCCTTATAGCGGCTATATGTTTTGCACTAAATGCTGTAGTCTTTGAATCTGCAGCTAAGAGTGTAGGTTCTATGGCGGTCAATTACATGAGGCTATTTATAGCTTTTATTTTACTGAGTACTTTATCATTTTTTACTAGGGGTATTGCTTTTCCGGTAGATGCAACAGGGTATGGATGGTTTTGGTTATTTATATCGGGTTTGGTCGGTTTAATATTAGGAGATTTATTTCTCTTTCAAGCTTTTGTAGAAATAGGGTCTAGAATTTCATTACTTATAATGTCAGCTGCACCCCCCATAACAGCGCTGGTGGGTTTCTTGATTTTAGGGGAAAAGGTCTCCTTTTTAGGTTTAGCTGGTATAACTATTACCATGGTGGGTATATCTTTAGTAATTTTAAGTAAAAATACAGAAAAGAAAAAGGTAGAATTTAATCGTCCCCTGAAGGGCATTATATTTGCGTCATTAGGTGCCATTGGTCAGGCATTAGGTCTTATATTTAGCAAGCTTGGTATAGGATCCTATAATGTCTTAGCTGCTACCCAGATAAGACTGATAGCGGCATTCATAGGCCTTACATTTATCATAACATTAAAAAAGCAATGGTCTGAAATAAGAGAATCATTTAATTATAAAAAAGCCTTAAAAGAAATAGCCGTTGGCTCAGTTTTAGGACCCTTTCTTGGAATCACTTTTTCTTTATTGGCAGTACAATATACAGCTACGGGTATTGTTTCATCAATATCATCAGTGTCACCAGTTATCATAATACCCTTTTCCATAATGGTATTTAAGGAAAAGGTCCTTCCTAAGGAAATTATGGGAGCCTTTATTTCAATAGTGGGTATAATTATATTATTTCTATAAAAAAACTGCTGGTGGATTTTCTCCATCAGCAGTTTAAAGTTTTAACCCTTATTTATTATTTCCAAGGGCCTTATCTTCCGGTCTTACCAAGACATGAGCTATTAGTAGGTTCATTACTATACCAACTGTTACAGCTATAAAGATATTATTAGTCATATACATTCTTCCAAAGTCATTAAATGTAGCTACCCATTGTGCACCAGCGGTTGCTGAGAATAATGGTAAAATAACTCCAGCACCGATTGTAGTTCCAGCAATAAGGTTGTTTTCCATACTTTGTTTTTCTGACATTATTACTTCAATACCAGAGAACATGATCAAGCTGGCACTTATTGCAAAAACGCTACCAACTACAGGACGTGGTATACTGGCAAGCATTGTAGCCAATTTTGGTGATAAGCCATAGAATAAGAACATTACTGCAGCAATTTGTGTAATAAATCTACTAGCTACACCTGTTGCAGCTATAATACCTATATTTTGTGTATAACTTGTTACAGGAAGTGCACCTAATAAACCAGATGCCATACAACTTAAACCTTCTGCAGCAATACCTTTGTTTATATGTTTAACTCTATAAACTTCTTTAGAGATAGCACATGTTGCAGCATAGTCGCCTAAGGATTCAAACATTGATCCAACATATCCAGTAAGTCCACCAATAATTGCGGCAGTTACAAGAAGGAATGGCTTGTCAACTCCGTCATAACCTTTAAATGGGAATAATTTAGGCAATGCAAATAATGGTGCTTCTGCGACTGCAGACCAATTATATCTGCTTACAAAGGATGAAAGAACAACACCTACCACAACAACGGAGATTAAAACAAATCCATTTGATAATATTCCTTTAAATCTAAATTTCAATGTCAAAGCTAGTAAGAATGCTATTAGTGCTAATATTAAGTCAACTTTATTGGGATTTGTAAATATCCATGTTAATGCAATTCTAGCAGCTACAAAACCTATAACAGTAACTACTGATCCAGTAACCACTGGTGGAATGAATTTCCTTAGGTTTCCAAGTAACTTAAATTTACCAATTAAAAATTCAATAAATCCTCCAACCAAAACTGCTCCCCACATAGCTGTAAATCCGTAAGTAGCAGCAACCCCGCCCATGGCGGTTAAAACGGATGATGAAGGCCCTTGTACTATTGGAAGTCTATTTCCTATAGTAGTTTGTATAATTGTTCCCACACCCATTGCTAGGAAACATGTGCTAATCATCGTAGGTAGAATTTCATCTGGTAAACCAGCTAAGGAAACAAACATACCTGCCCAAATAAAAGGTGTAAAGTCAACTAAGGTAATTTGGAATGCATAAAATAGTGTTTCCCACCAGTTCTTTGGTCTGTCTTCTACCCCGTAAAGAAGTTCAATGGAACTTTCAATTTGAACATCGAAAACCGGTTGTTCGTCTTTATTAATAACTTGTGCGTTACTCATTCTTTGGTTTCCCTCCTCAAAATTTTGGTCATTTTAAAACTTTAATACAGATTATTCCTAAATCCACCTCCTAGTAAATATTTATATTAATATAAATATTAATACCCAAAAAAAATGTCGAAAAACAAAAATACTGTCTTATAACCTAGTTTAAAAAGGATTTATCCATAATTTCTACAAATATCTTTATGTAAAATACTAACAAAGGAGCGAATATTTTTATAATAATTTTTTAAAAATCGCATATAAGTTAATCTATATAATCATTTCAATGGTAATATTATCACAATATTCGACATGGTTCCTCATAAGTAATAAACAAAAAACTATCTACCACTTTGTGAACCGTTTACAACAATGCTTATTAAAATCTTATATCAATATGAAATATTAGTTATCAATTCTTATTAAGGTAAACTAGGTAGAAAAGACCTTTTTTATCGAAAACAATAAAGAGTTTTCGTAAATATTGTTGAAATAATATATTAAGTTTAAATATGTGGGAAGGTTAATAACATAGATGATATAGATTAAAGAAAGCTTACGAGAAAAAATAAAAATTAATCTCAATAAGTATTGCATAATACTGGAAGTAAAGATACTATATAGTTAATAGTTAATAGATTGTCAAAGTTAAACTGTATAAATGAGGATATTTCCTCAAAAATAAATTAGGGAGGGAGAATAATGAAGACAAGGGAAATTTGCAAATTATTAAATGCCCAAGTACTTGCCGGGGAACATTTACTTGACAATGATATTGAGTCTGCTTTTGGTTCAGATTTAATGAGTGATGTCCTTACCTTCGCTAATGGTAGAATGGCATTATTAACTGGATTGAATAATCCCCAGGTAATCAGAACAGCAGAAATGAGTGATATTCCATTAATTATATTTGTCAGGGGAAGAACCCCTTCTGAAGAAGTCGTTACCATGGCTTCTGAACGAGATATCTGCATATTGGCAACTGAATTTATTATGTATGAAGCTTGTGGAACTTTGTACAAAGCTGGCCTTCTTCCATGTACTAGACTTTCAAATGTATGATCAAATATTAGCTGAATATGTATTCACCATTTTACATGGAGATTTTGAAATTGCAGGAGATGCTTCAAGTAGTATTAAAAAAATCCTAAAACATATGGAAATGAAAAGGGCCTTTATTAGAAGGGTATCTATTGCTTGTTACGAAATTGAAATGAATATGGTTATACACTCCTTTGGAGGGAAGATTAGGTTGGAAATATTGCCCTATGGTGTTGCCATTATTGCTGAGGATTTTGGTCCAGGCATTCCAGATATTGAAAAAGCTTTTAAAGATGGTTATTCAACAGCACCTAGGGAGGTTCTATCTAAGGGCTTTGGGGCAGGAAGGGGATTTTCAAATATAAAACTTAATTCTGATAAGTTTTATATTTATTCACAGGTTGGAAAGGGAACTAAGTTAAAATTACTTTTTATTTTTAGGAAGGAATAATTAAATAATATTTTTATGGGTAATATATCAATAATATTTAACATTTAATTATTGGAGGTGCCTAAAATTAAAAGGTATAAGGAAATATACATAGCAGGAGGCTGCTTCTGGGGGGTAGAGAAATACTTAAATGAAATTCCAGGTGTAAAGGATACAGATGTGGGTTATGCAAATGGAAATACAGAAAACCCCACCTATAGAGAGGTATGCTTTAATAATACTGGTCATGCCGAGACTGTCAGGGTTGAATATGATAGTTCACTGGTATCCTTAAATCATATACTTAATCTGTATTTTGATATAATAAATCCTACTTCTATAAATAGACAAGGGTTTGATATAGGTAAGCAATATAGAACGGGGATATATTTTACTCATCCTGAAGATGAGGAAATAATAAGGGATGTCATTAATAAACTTCAGGAAAACTATAAAAAGCCTATTGCAATAGAGGTTTTGCCTTTGGAAAATTATTATACTGCTGAGGATGAACACCAAAAATATTTAGAGAAAAATCCAGCTGGCTATTGCCATATAGGACAAGAAAGTTTTGATAAGGCTAAAAATGCACTGGTGGATCCACATAAATATTTCTTACCTGATGAAGAAGAAATAAAAAGAACCCTATCGGATTTACAGTATAATGTAGTAATTGAAAATGCTACAGAACCACCTTTTGATAACGAATATTGGAATGAATTCTCACCGGGTATTTATGTAGATATTGTTAGTGGGGAACCACTTTTTACATCTAATGATAAATTTGATTCTTCTTGTGGTTGGCCTAGCTTTGCAAAAACTATAGACCCTTCTGTAACACACTCAAAGGAAGACCTATCTTATGGGATGATAAGGGAAGAAGTGAGAAGTAGAGTAGGAAATATACATTTAGGTCATGTATTTAACGATGGACCCCAGGAATTAGGGGGACTTCGCTATTGTATAAATTCTGCCTCTATTCGTTTTATACCTAAGGATAAAATGGAAGAAGAGGGTTATGGAAAATATATTTCATTGATAGAATAATAAAAATTTAAAGGGACTACTTTTAATAAGCAGTCCCTTTAAATTTGAACTTAAATTTTAGGGGTTAAAGTTCAACTATAAATTTAATAATCTGTCTATATTTTGTTGATCAAAACCTATAATGATATTTCCTTCAATATCAAGAACAGGCACACCTCGTTGACCTGATTTGTTAATCATTTCCATAGCCTTATCTCTATCAGAAGATACATCATAATCTACGAAATCAACATTTTTAGAACTTAAATATTCTTTTACCCTAGTACACCAAGGACATGTTGGTGTACTATATACTTTTACAGTCATCTAAATTTCCTCCTTAAAATTCTTTATATATTCTATAGCACTTTTCCCAGCTAAGGCACCTTGGCCAACTGCTGTGGAAATTTGCTTAAAACCGCCAGTACAATCCCCTGCTGCAAATAAACCTTTAATATTGGTTTTTTGATCATCATCCACCTGGATAGCATTTTTTTGTATCATTATCCCTAATTTTCTTGCAAAATCTACTGAAGAGGCGGTGCCATAGGCAATGAAAATTCCTTCAATATCTTCTTCGGTTTGATCTTCAAAAAGTATCTTTTCCAATGCCTGGTTGCCTTCAAATGAACTTATTTTCTTCTTTAATATTGGTATATTGTGTTCATTTAGATATTCAAGATTTGTGGCATTTATTTTTACTTCCTGGCCATTAGTATAAAGTGTAATATTACTTGTATAATTTTGCATTTCCTTTAATTCTTGTACAGCATAGTCTGTATAACCAAGGATCCCAATTTTTAATCCATCATAGAAAAATCCATCACAGGTTGAACAATAGTGTATACCTTTACCTTCAAAGTTATTTATGTTTTTTATAGGGACTTTTTTTGCTGGTTGACCAGTAGCAATAATAAGAGCCTTACTTTTATAAATATTACTATCAGTAATTATTTCAAATATAGAATTTTTTCTTATACTTATAGCTATTTCTTTTTTAAATTTCACACCAACAGATTTTGCCTGGTCTACACCTATGGCTATTAATTCCTCACCAGATTGGGTTGGTGAACAACAATAATTATCTATCCTGCTAGACTTTTCAATAACACTATCTTTTCCTATAACTAAAGTTTTAAGTTTTGCCCTAGCTGTATAGAGCGCAGACTGTAGACCTGCAGGACCTTTTCCAATAATAATAACATCATACATTTATAAATCTCCCTTAATCATGATAATAAGATTCCAATTAATTTATTTAAGATCTCCAATGCTTTTTATACCCCATATGGGTATGATAAAACAAATTTTATTATTTGTCAAATCTTTATAATAGAAAATAGTTTTATTGTAATATTATTGATAGTAGTATATAATTCATTGGGGATTTATAGGTTAAATTATATTATATGGGAAATGATAAATAATAAATAAAAGAGAGGCAGTTAATTATGGAAAGAGTTAAATTTGAAGAATTAAATATATGTAATGAAATAAAAAAAGCAATAGCAGATTTAGGTTTTGAGGAACCAACTCCAATACAATCAAATTCTATACCCTTTATTTTAGATGGGAAAGACGTTACAGGTCAGGCTCAGACTGGTACAGGTAAGACAGCAGCATTTGGTATACCCATTATAGAAAGGGTTGGTAAGGATAAGGAAAAGGGCTTGCAGGTATTAGTTTTATGTCCGACTAGGGAGTTAGCTATCCAGGTTTCTCAAGAAATAACCCTGCTATCTAAATATATTAAAGGAATTAAAACCCTTCCTATCTATGGGGGCCAGCCAATAGATAGGCAGATAGGGGCATTAAAGAAGGGAGTACAAATAGTAATCGGCACTCCAGGTCGTGTAATGGACCATATGAGAAGAAAGACCCTCAAACTTAACAATTTAAAAATGGTAGTTTTAGATGAAGCAGATGAGATGTTAAATATGGGTTTTAGGGAAGATATTGAAACAATTTTAAAAGATACACCTACAGATAGACAAACTGTATTATTTTCAGCCACCTTACCTCCAGCTATTATAGAAATTGCAAAAACCTATCAAAAGGATAGTAAAATGATTAAGGTAGTACAGAAAAAGCTGACAGTACCCAACACTCAACAATACTACTATGAGGTCAAGCGGGCTAATAAATTTGAAATTTTAACCCGTTTAATAGATATGAATAACCCTAGATTATCCTTAGTCTTTTGTAATACAAAAAAGAGGGTAGACGAAATAGTAGAACAACTACAGGGTAGGGGATATTTTGCAGATGGACTCCACGGAGATTTAAAGCAGAGACAAAGAGACCAGGTCATGGATAAGTTTAGAAATGAAAGTATAGATATATTAGTTGCTACCGATGTTGCTGCAAGGGGAATAGATGTAGATAATGTGGATGCTGTTTTTAATTATGATGTGCCTCAGGACGATGAGTATTATGTTCATAGAATAGGGCGAACAGGAAGAGCAGGCAGGTCAGGTAAGGCATTTACCCTAGTAGTTGGAAGGGAAATATATAAATTAAAGGATATTCAAAAGTATACCAATACTAAAATTAAACTTGAAAGAGTTCCTACCCTAAGGGATGTTGAGGAAATAAAAACAGGTATGCTCATAGAAGAGGTAAAGAAGATTATAGAGGAAAATAAACTTGGTAAGGAAAGGCGAATTATTGATAAATTATTAGAGGAAGATTACACTTCCATGGATATAGCTGTTGCCTTATTGAAAATGGTTGTAGGTAAACAAAATGGCTCAGAGGAAATTATAAATGATTTAGATTTAAAAGAAAACTTTCAAAAAAGTGATATGGCTAGATTTTTTATTAATATAGGAAGAAATCAAAAAATCCGCCCCAGAGATATTGTAGGGGCAATAGCAGGTGATACAGGTATACCTGGTAATCAAATAGGTTCTATTGATATTTATGAGAAATTCACCTTTGTTGAAGTACCTAAAGAATATACTAAAAGACTTTTACAGGGGATGAAAAAGAGTAGTATAAGGGGTAAATCTATTAATATAGAGAAGGCAAATAGAAGACAATAACCTATAGTTACTTATATAAGTTATGTAAATATACTGTAAATCTTTACCTAAAAGTAGTGATTTTTATTTATGGTTAAAAACTTTTATGTTATATTAGGTATAGAAATGAAAAAAGTTGTAAAAATAGATAAAAGTAGGATAGAAGTGGTAATTGTTATTATAAAGGAGTGTAATTTATGGATTGCCCAGTTTGTTCCAATAAGGATATAGGCAAAATAGGCAGAAGTAAATATTTTTGCTCTAATTGTTTTTCGGAGGTTTCCATCAATAAAAATAAATTAAATATATTTGAAATTGATGAGAATGGAAGCCTGGTTAAAACCTGTGAGAAATTTCTAAAGGATATTTTGACCCCTTCAAAACAATTAAAGGAGAAGTATAATATTTAGAAACAGGTTATTTAGGCTAATATAAAATGCCCTGCTATAGAAATTCTTAATTTTATATGCTATACTAGTATAAAACCTAGGGTGTGCGTATAATCTGTATTTTCAACCGACAGTGTACATCAGGGAGCCTGAGTTTTTTCATCTATGTTAAGCCTTTTCTAGGAAAGCAGAAGTGAAAGATAGGGCACCCACCTGCCTGAGAGCGGGGATGAAAATAACGGAGAAACGGCATCTCTGGGAATTGCCATCTCCCTATGTGGGGATGGCTTTTAGTTCTATTGAAGGGGTGGCAAAATGTTTTCAAAAGATGTGGTTTTAAGTAACAAAACTAGCTTACATGCTAGGTCAGCTTCAAGGTTTGTACAAATTGCCAATAATTATAAAAGTGAAATATACATTAAAAAAGGGAATACAAAAATTGATGCTAAAAGTATTATAGGTGTTTTAACCCTTGGAGCCAGTAGAGGGTCTAAGATTACAATTATTGCAGATGGCAAGGATGAGGAAGAGGCTGTTAGAGCTTTGTCAGACCTAATTGAATCCAACAATTTAGGGGAAAGGTAAAAATGCTTGTTATGGAAACAAGCATTTTTATCTTTCTTAAGTTTATTTTATTTCGTTTCCAATCTTTCTACCAAATTCATAGCATTCTTCAATAGCTTCTTCATTGGGGTTCCATAAAGTTTTTAACCCCTCATCCATTATCTTAAAACCTGCCTTATCTAGTTCATCTGTAATCATTTTGACCTGCTCACCACTCCAACCATAGGTACCAAAAGCTGCTGCTTTCTTATTTTTAAATTTCAATCCTCTTATGGATTCGAGTATGCCGGCAACTGAATTTAGATAACCTCCGTTAATTGTTGGTGACCCTACTAGTATGGCCTTTGATTTAAATACTTCTGTAATAATTTCGTTTTTATCAACTTTTGAAGAATTACGAAGAACAACATTAACCTCACTATTTACTTCCTTTATTCCCTTTGTTATAGCTTCTGCCATCCTTCTAGTACCATTCCACATGGTGTCATAGATAAGGGTGATTTGATTTTCCTGATAGTCTTTAGCCCACTC
>CAYMVC010000045.1:0-9877 GCA_964393755.1 uncultured Eubacteriaceae bacterium
TCTAACCCTATTCCCGGATGGAGGGCAATGTTTATTCCATTTGCTACTATAAGAAAAATATCATTTATTATTAAATCCACTTCTTTTGGAGTAACCATTAGGTCTCCCACGTAAGGATGAAGGATTTGTCTTATAAGTAAATGTTTTTCATCCCTGTTAATTCCCTTCAGCATATTATAAAATTCTTTTCCCTTATTAGATTCTTCTATCATAGCATCTAACATCAGGTCAATTGTATCATTAGCTAGTGTGGTGGCGTCCACCACTGTAGGTACCCCTATTGCAATAACCGGAACACCAAGGGTCTCCCTATCCAATGCCTTCCTCTTATTTCCCACCCCTGATCCGGGGCTAATGCCGGTATCTGCAATTTGAATGGTAGTATTTAATCTTTCCATCCTTCTAGATGCTAGTGCATCTATGGCTATAACCTGATCCGGTTTTATTTTCTCTACCACTCCCCTTATTATTTCACCGGTTTCAATTCCTGTAAGCCCTAAAACCCCTGGGGCTATAGCACAAACAGGTGTTAATTCCTCATCAACTAAATCGGGAATATTTTCCAAGAGATGGCGGGTTACCATCAATCTAGAAATTACTTTCGGACCCAGAGCATCAGGGGTTATATTCCAATTTCCTAAACCTACTACTAAAGTAGTAGCATCCTTATTTACCCTATCCTTTACTATTTCCCCCAGTTCTATCGCTAAAACCTTGGCAATTTCTTCTTTAAACTCTTCACCTTTTTCTCTTATTTTGGGGATTTCTAGGGTTATATAGTTCCCTATAGGTTTTCCCATTATCTTTTCCCCTTCTTCTTCTTCAATCCTTACTCTGGTAATTTTAATGTCCTCTTTTTCTTCCACATCCATAACAACACCCGGCACTTCACGTTTTTCCTCACCAACCATTTCCCTAGCCTCAATGGCCAAGTCTGTCCTTATATTTTTATTATTTATTTTCTTCACCTCCACATCTCTTAGTATTTTCCACAATAATATAATTAATTCTATAAATTTATAAAGAATAAAAGCACTGTAAAATGGTATAATAGAAATAATTTGGCAGAGCTAGCCAGTTTTGATTGATTTTTATTTTTAAACATGATAAAATAAACTCTGTTATAAAGGGATTGAGGGGGTGAAGAAATGGCAAATATTAAATCAGCTTTAAAAAGGGTAAGAGTGGCTGAGTTTAAAACAAATAGAAATAGAATGATTCTATCTAATTTAAAAACTACAATTCGTAAATTTAATAGTGCAGTTGAAAGGGAAGATAAAGAACTTGCTAATGAACTTTATATAGAAGTAACAAAGAAATTAGACAAATCTGCTTCCAAAGGTATAATTCATGCAAATACTGCCGCTAGAAGAAAGAGTACGCTTTCAAAAAAATTAAAAACTATTTAATTAGGTTCAAAGCGTACAAAAAGTGTGCGCTTTTTATTTTTCCTTTAATTAATTTATCTAGTATATTCAAAAAGTAACATTTCCAATGCCAACTCAATGTCTATCTTTCCAGTTTTTATTTTTAAATCTATCTCAGAAATGTCTTCTAAAGCCCTTTTTAAGTTTTCCTCCTGGAAGAAATTACTCTGAGACAGGCACTTGCCTACTACAAATGGTGCCAAACCCAGTTTGCTTGCAATTAAATCCTGTGAATAGCCCATTTCCCTAAGTTTCTTACATTGAATTAAAATCCTAAACTGTCTAGCTATCATGGACAAAATCATAAAAGCATTTTCCCCATCCTTTAGCATTTCATTTAATAGCCTGAGGCCTGTAATTTTATCTTTTTTCCCTAATGCATCTACCATTTTAAATATATCGTTTTCCAAGCTTCTAGAAATTAAATTATCCACGTCTTTTTTAATAATTTCCTTCCTGTTTCCTATGTAATTAATGATCTTATCTATTTCATTATCTATATCCCTAAGGGTTTTAAGACTTTTTTTAGATAAGTATCCACTATTTTCTATAAAAGTAAGCAAAACTGCCTTACTTATTGATTTACCATTTTTAATAAACCTGCTAGCCGACCATTTTTCAAACTCGTAGGGCTTAAGCCTATTAAATTCCATTATTTTTCCTTGCTTCTTAATTGTTTTATAAATCCTTTTTCTTTTATCCACATTCTTAGTTTGCCAAAATACTAAACAGGTGGTAGGTGAAAAGTTTTCTAAATAATTAATAATATCTTTTGTTTCCTTTTCATCATCTCTAGATTCTTTTCCTTCCTCCCCCTTAAATTCTTTTCTATATAAATAATCATAATCCTTAACAATAATCAGCCTATAGTTATCCATGAAAGGTAGGGTTTGGCATGTATTTATAATTCTATCAGAAGTAATACTTTCCCCTTCAATACATTCATAATTTAGATCGCGATAATCTGGAGATAGTATTTCTTCCTCCAGTTTATGAATAAAATCATTACATAGATATTGCTCAGGACCACTTACAAGATAAATGTTTTCAAATTTCATTGGTTCACATCCTTATTCAAATATTCCCCCAATGCCAAATAAATCTGATATGCTATGGAATACCTAAATTTATCTTTTTTTAATAAATTATAATCCTCATCATTACTAATAAAACCATTCTCTACAATGACCCCAGGACTTTTTGTATTCCTAAGAATATAATAAGTTCCACCTGTGGGTTTATTTGATTTTTTATGTCTATAATGTTTATTGAATTCATCATTTAACCTTTTTTGTATAAATCCAGCTAATTCCTTTGAATGCTCTGACTGGGTATAATAAAAGGCAATAGGACCTTTGATGCTTTTATCTTTTGGGAAGGAATTTATATGGATACTGACAAATAAATCTGCCTTATTATCATCTATAATATTGACCCTGGCATTTAAATCCCTTCTAACCCTAGTATCTTTTATATTACTAAGCTTACTTAGTTCTATATCTTTATCCCGGGTAATTATACAATTGGCCCCAGATTCATCTAAAAGTTCCTTTAAATATTTCCCTATTTCTAAATTAATGTCCTTTTCCATTAAACCATCGAGACGGATAGCTCCAGCATCCACTCCCCCATGGCCTGGATCTATTACAATAGTTTTATTGTTAAAATAATTACTACTATACTTAAATGTGGGAATTTTCATATTGTTTCTATTGTTTAAATATATGCTAATTACTATTAGAAACACAATTGTAATAATTACTATGTTTAGCTTTTTCTTTGATAAATAAAAAATGCCCATGAAAACCTCCAGAATTCCATTACTTACTCCTAAATTATTAAATGTAAAATACTTTTATACCATTGGATTAGCTATTAATTAATATAGGGTTTAACCTTAATCCAATCACCATTTGTAATTATTTCTATAGCCCCATTTTTATCGGTCCTATATACCTTGGTGGAAATATCCTCCAATAGGCTCACCACATCTGGATTAGGATGATTAAAATTATTGCTTTCACCTACAGAAATTATAGATACACTAGGTTTTACCCTATCTATAAACATTTTACTAGATGATGTATTGCTACCATGGTGGGGGACTTTTAAAACATCTGCCTTAACATTTTTCCCCTTTTCAATTAAAGTGTTCTCTCTGTCCTCTTCAATATCCCCTGTGAAAAGGAAGGATCTACTTTTATAATCTAATCTAACCACTAAAGAAAGATTGTTAATATCTTTTTGTTCATCTACTATTATAGCATTACCCTGAGGCGAAAGAACCTCTATTGTAATATTTCCTTCCACATTTATAAGGTCCCCTTCTGCCAATTTTAAAACTACTATATCTCTCTTTTCTATATCTGCTATAAAATCACTCATATATTTATAGTCCATACCAAAAACACCTATAGCTTTTATAGGAATTTCACCAATAAGTTCTTCTATACCCTTCATATGATCATCATGGGGGTGGGAAATAATCACCAGATCTAAGCTACTTATTCTTTTAGAATAAAGGGCAGGTAAAAGCACATCTTTGGAAATTTTTCTATCCCCTTGATAGCTGGGATAGCCACCACCATCAATCAAAATGGTCTTTTTATTGGGACATTCAATTAAGGCGCCATCCCCTTGATTCACATCTAAATAAGTCACCCTTAAAGGTCTAGGGAATAGCGATATTGTAAAATAAGATGCCAATAAAACTCCCAAAACGATATAGGATATCTTTTTTACTCTTTTTATATGAATAGGTATATAGCCAGCGATAATAAATAAAACTATGGTATATATTATTAATCCAACTATAGTAAATGAAGGCATAGATAATACAGCAAAGGGAATAGTTGAAAAAAAATCAGCTATTTTTAAAATCCATTTGAAAATAAAACCTGCTAGAAAGAACAAATATTTGCCCATAAAAGGTGTTATGGGGTAACAGCATATTCCACCAAGTGATATAATCAACAATATACCCAGGGAAGGAATAACGAGTAAATTTGTAATTGGTGAAATTAGAGAAATTTGATGAAAATGAAATATTGAAATGGGTAAGGTGCCAAATTGGGCAGCTAAGGTCACTGCCAAAAGGTTGGAAATAGCTTTGGGCACTCTTATCCTTAAAAGATATTCTAGTGTTGGTGGATAAAATATAACTATACAAAGGGCTGCCATAAATGAAAGTTGAAAACTAGCTGTAAAAAGTAATAAAGGATTTGGAATAAGAATTACCAAGCCTGCTAAGGATAGGGCTGATATCCCATCATACTTCTTGCTGATCAGCCGAGAAAATAAATAAATCCATGTCATAATACTAGCACGAATAACTGAAGCCACCCCACCAGTAATCAATATATAAAAAGCTAACACAAGAGTAATTATTACTATCTTTAATGGGTGGGAAGTCTTTAAAATCTTTGTAATAAAATAAATAAAACCCACTAAAAAGCCCACATGAAGACCAGAAACTGCTAAAATATGGGCTATTCCTGAATCAACGAAATTATTCCTGATTTGACTATCTAAATCCTTTTCTCCGAATATAATACCCTTTAATAGGTCCCCATGATCTTTAGATAGGTTGTCCTCAATAATCTTTATAGTATATGACCTTATTTTAAAGGCATAATCCTTAAACACTCCTAGGGACTTTTTCTCCAATACTTCTATAGAATCCCTATCTATTGATTGGGTAGAATATACAGCCTTAGTTTTTAAATATGTAGAATAGTCAAATCCACCGGGATTTCGTAACCTTTTTGGAAGTTTTGTTTTCCCTAGAAAGCTAATGATATCCCCTTCAGAAATATCTATAATCTTGTCTTCCTTTTCATAAAAGTAAATATTACCTAAAATCTTTTCTTCTATAAAATGTTCTTCTCCATTAACTATTAATTTATTTGTTTTAACATAAACCTCTATTTTATCTTCCTTAATTATTGGAGGCTGAATTATTTGTCCTTCTATCAGGACCTTTTCATTTAGTAAAAAACTTAGTCTTGATTCTCTATTATAATGGACACTCCCTGTCCAATAACCGACTATTAGGCTAAATATAAATAACAAGAAAATCCACCTTTTGTTTTTATAAAGAAAAATAAGCCCTAAGAATGTAATGCTTAGAACAAGTATTAAGCTATAGCCTCCGGTTCTTGCCAGAATAATACCTACAATATATATAACTAATATATTGAAAAGAGGTCGTCTCATATCATATTTAACCTTCTTCCCTCTTTCTTAACAAGCCATAGACTAGGGCAGTTATTGGAATAGATGCTAAAAGACCTATACTTCCGGTAAGAGCACGAACTATTTCAGTAGCTATTAAGTCTAGATTTAAGACATTCACAATAGATGTTTCATATGCCATAAATAATAATAATAGAGGTATAGCACTACCTGTATAGGCTAAAATCAAGGTATTGGACATAGTACCCATAATATCCCTACCTACCACCAAACCAGACTTTACAAGGTCCCTAGTAGTAATAGAGGTATTATTACTTCTTATCTCATCCATAGCTGAGGAAATAGACATGGCAACATCCATTACAGCACCAAGGGCACCTATAATAATTCCGGCAAATAATAGACCTCTAAAATCAAATTCTATGCCCTGGGGTATAAATATTAACATCTGTGCCTCTTGGGCACTTAATCCTGTTAACTTTACAATGTTGCTAAAGGCATAGGATATTACCCCAGCAATTAATACACCACATAGAGTACCTATTATTGCAGTGGTAGATTTAAGGGTAAATCCAGCAACTATAAACATTGTTATAAGGGTGGAAAATACACAGACTATAATTGCCAAAATAATAGGGCTATACCCCTTTAACATCATAGGCAATAAAAAATATACTACTGATAAAGCAGTTACACCTAAGCCAATTAAAGACTTAACCCCTTGCCACTTACCAATTATAATAAGCAAAACAATAAATAAAATTGTTAGATTTCTTAAATAGGGCCAACGAACAAAGTCGGAAATATATACATTAACAATATCATCTTCCTCCTCTGTTAATTCAGCAAATAACATCACCTTGTCCCCTTCTTTTACCCAAATATCATAGGCAGCATTCCCCATATTAATATGATCAATGGTAAATCCTTCCCCTTTAAATTTACCCTCTAATATCTCTAAGTCTACCACTTGGTAAGTATCAGGAAACCCTTGGTCTACCAAGTCTTCATCTAATAAGGGTTCCTCCCTTACATTTAAAATCTTAGCCCGGTAAAATTCTGTTGGATATTCTATTTCCTCTCCATAAGCATCATCTAAAAGCTTTATGTCTTCATCGAAACTTTCTTCTGTAGCCAGTACCTTTATAGGTAGCAAAATCAATATAGCAACAATAAAAAAAGATATAATAATTTTATTCACGTAGATGTCCCCCTAGGCTTGGATTTTTTATTATTATATCCTTTTTGCTATGTTAACTTCAAGTATTTATAATTCTAATTATGTAAACTGGGAAAATTCTTGGTGGGTTTTATCGTTATCAAGATAGTGTATGTCTCCTGATATACTTACGATATGGGTATTTGTATTATGGCTTATCCGAATATTTCTTGCCCTTCCATCATCCCCTCGAAATCTTAAATATTGTTTTATTATATCTTCAGCTACTTTAGGGTTTAGATTATCGTAAATAGAAAAGTAATCACTTTCCCTCATTTCTAAAATCATCTCTATTAAACCTCTATCCCACTTTCTTGTTTCCCTAAGGCTATTGAACATATAAAAACTCCCTCCGTTATTTTTAATAGTTTAATAATCTTTCCACCTAAAACAAAACCTATACTAACATTAATATGTTCCTTTGCTATGTTTTCATACATATAAATTTGACTTTGTTAAAAGCAAAGTATCATAAAGGTTCTTTATGATATAATAATTAATATAAATTTCTATTATTTGGAGGTAAAAAGATGGAAAAAGGTTTTTCTTCTAAAGCATTAGAGGTTAATCTGGCTCAAACACGGGGTAGGGAAATGAATATACCAGAAGACCAGTTTTGGTTTGCAGAACTGTCCAAATCCTATTGGGGTATATATAAAAGAACAAAAGAATTTATCTTGGAACTGAATCATCAATATGTCAATTATAAATATGTAATAGAAAGTCTACATAATATAAGCCTTACTGATCTGTGGTTTTATAATTCTGTCCCAGAATCGGAAAAGGCACTCAATGTATTAGTAAGTATATTTGAAAAACTATTCAAGCAAAATTTAGTGGAAAATGAAAAAGAACTACTAATCACCACCTTAATAAAGTTTATAGACCGACTAGCAAAGCTAGGTGACTATCCTGAGAGCATAGTTCATAGCTGCCTGGAAATATTGCAAAAGGACATGAAAAAAGATGATTTACTATATATAAAAAATTCCGGTTATTTTAAGTCTTACTTAAACAAAATTGCAGAAAATCCGGAATTTAATAAGCCTGTAATTAAAATGACCAAGGAATTATTAAAAAAGTGTATTGATTATTGGGAAAATACCTCTAAGGCAGAAGAATGGTTTAAGGGAAAAAGTGTATTATTTCAATCCCAGAATGCTGCAAAAATAATAAATATGGAAAAACCCTTTTTCAAAGAACTAAGGAATCGTTTGGAATACACTAATGAATGGGAAGGTCTACAGGAACTATTTTTCTTTAATGATATTTCAAACTATTTCCGAAGATTAACAGAACAATTTGATACTTCATTGGAAAAGATCTATTATATCAACTATCTTCTCCATCTTCCCGGTATGGTCCAACTAAATGACCACCTCCTCTATGATATGAATAGACTTCTAAGAAATGTATTAAAAGAATTGGACAATGAAGAGATAATAGCATTTCTATCAAATATTTTATCCCTGTTTAAGGATCTCAAGAAGGAACATGCAGGCACTGTCCTAGATTGTATTTTAACTCTAGGGAAAGAGGTAATAACTATTAAGGACGATCAAATAATATTCCATTTTGTTAAAGAGTTAATAGGACTAGGTTTTATCTATCCAGGGGAACTTAATATTAATGAAGACTGGCAAATACAAGTAAATAGTAATCATGTAAAAAATATTAGGGTGTGGCTGGAACTAATAGGCTATTCACCTTTAGCTATGAGGGAACTTCTATCTGCATTAATAGTTAACTTAAAACTAGGAGGCATTTTTATTTCCGATACTGATCTTTTCCAAAGGGATGTAACAAAACTACTAAATACTGACATTAAACCAGTTTTTAGGCAAATGAAACAATTGGCAAGGATATTCCCTGTATACTTTAGAGATATCGGAGCTGAGGGTAAACTTAGGGAAGTAACTACAGCAGTGGATGAATTATCCAGACGAAAGGATAGGTTAATCCATTTCCTGCGAAAACAAACCCATACTGAAAGTAATAATACCCATATTGAATTAACAAAAAGGATAATCCAATATTGGTTTGATGGAAAAGCTGATCCCCTAAAAACAATAATTCCTCAGGACGTGTATCTCCAATTAGACACCAATAGTCCATGGTTTATCAATGTGCACAATGTATTAAGGGAACTATGTAATGAAAATAAATGTGAACCAGAAGAACTATTAAAACTAGATTTAGAGGAATTAGAAATGAAAATAAATGATTTAAACATAGGTACAAGTAGGGATAAAAAAAGGGTAATATATCTTTTGCATCTATATAGTTTATTGCTAGAAAAGTATTCCCTTGAAACAGAAAATATTATAGCCATGCTAATGGATTATAGATTTTTTAGTGAGAAAAATATTGAACAATTGGAGTCTAATCTTAATTCTAATAATTATAAAATTGCATTAAGCCAAGTATATTCCCTTATTAGATATTTGAAAAATATAATTCTAGATCCTAATAAGAGCTCGGCCTTAGAAAATATCTATTACAAACGTCATGTAGCGGTGGGTATTCCTTCTATGTATGGACAATATATGGAAGCTAAGTTTGAAGCCCTAGGATTAATGTATAGATTAGAAAAAGTAGCACAGGGACTTATGATTAAATTACTCCAATCCTTAAACTTAGAGTATATTACTGCAAAAACCTTTAGACATATTCTTAAGGTTCTGGAATTATTTAAGGAGGGTCTAGAACTGGATGGAATCAATAATCAGGGTTTTAACTCCAACCTAGAAATGTTTAGATATAGCCTTACTTCCCCCAGCTTTACACTAGACCAATATATAAACCTATTCCAGTTTATGGCACAGGATATTAAACAGATAATTAGTGAATATTTTCTTGATGTATATAAGGGTCCCCTAAAGTTAATAATTCCTCAACTAACTAGAGATTTATCACCTTCAATAGATGAAAAACATATCTATCATATGGAATCTGAAAAGTTTTTTATGGATAATCTTACATCTGCCTTTTTAGTTCAAGACTTTTAATCTGGTCATTCTTTTTCAGCATCTCTATT
>CAYMVC010000046.1:0-9482 GCA_964393755.1 uncultured Eubacteriaceae bacterium
AGGAAAAGGGGACACTAAAGGATATTCTAAAAAATGATTACTTTACAGCAGATCCTGAAGACTATGTCCAAGACCTAATCCCTAAGGCTGCAGTTACAAAATACCCTATTGCAGTAATTGGGGAAAATGATACCTTTTTGGGTATAATAGTGAGGGTATCTGTATTATCAGGATTAACTTAATAAATTCGATTTTAAAGGCTACCCTTTCTTCAGGGTAGTTTTTTTAATAAAAAATTTAAATAATTGAAAATATAAGGAGTAGATGGTAAAATATTGTCATTACTAAGGAGGAATTAAAATGGTTAAAGTAAGATTTGCACCAAGTCCTACAGGTTTTTTACATATTGGAGGCTTGAGAACAGCTTTATATAACTTTTTATTTGCAAAAAACTTAGGCGGTTCAATGGTTTTAAGGATTGAAGACACAGATCAAAATAGGTTGGTAGAGGGGGCAATAGAGGGCCTAATAAATTCCATGAATTGGGCAGGAGTCCATCATGATGAAGGTCCCTTTATAAATAATCACCAAATAGATCAAAAAGGGGAAAGTGGTCCTTATATTCAATCCCAACGCTTACCAATATATAACAAGTATATAGAAAGATTAATAGAAAATGGCTGGGCATATTATTGTTTTTGTTCAAAGGAAAGATTGGATGAACTCAGGGAGGAACAAAAGGCAAAAGGAGAGTTTTCAAAATATGATGGCCATTGTAGGGACCTAAGCAAAAAAGAAGTAGAAGAACGAATCAATAAGGGAATGGAATATGTTATACGTTTAAAACTACCTCAAAATAGAATTGTGGAATTTGATGATATTATTAGGGGACATATAAAGGTCAATACAGACGATTTAGATGATCAGGTTTTAATAAAATCAGATGGCTATCCCACCTACCATTTTGCAGTAGTTGTAGATGATCACCTAATGGGAATTACCCATATAATAAGGGGAGAAGAATGGCTTCCCTCCACACCAAAGCATGTATTGCTCTATGAGGGCTTTGGTTGGGATAGCCCTAAGTTTGTCCATCTACCAAACATATTAAACCAGGAGGGGAAAAAACTTAGTAAGCGACATGGAGATGTGGCAGTTGAAGACTTTATAAAAAAAGGCTATTTGCCAGAGGCATTAGTCAATTACATAGCACTTTTAGGATGGAGCCCTGATAACAATGAAGAACTATTGACTATGGAAGAATTAATAGAATTATTTCATTTAGAAAGAGTCAATAAGTCTGGGGCGGTTTTTGATGTAAACAAGCTTAAATGGATGAATGGTCACTATATTAGGGAGGCCTCTATCGATAGAATCACCCAATTATCCATACCATATTTATTGGATTCTGGATATATTAGTAATGATGATATAAATAACCGCTATGAATGGATAGAAATGATGGTAGAATCACTAAAGGATAAGATATCCATATTGTCAGAAATTCCGGAAAAAGCTGAACTATTTTTTAGGGATGAAATTATTTTAGAAAATCAAGAATGTGAAGAAATTCTGAAGGGCCAACAAATCCCTATTCTAGTAAATACCTTGATAGAAAAGATAAGTTCCATTAAGGATTTAAATCCTCAGACATCTAAGGCCATATTTAAAGAAATCCAAAAAGAAAAGGGTATTAAGGGTAAAAACCTTTTTATGCCTGTGAGAATAATGCTTACAGGACAAATGCACGGTCCTGATTTAATGAAAATAATCACTGTATTGGGGAAGGAAAGCATAATTAGAAGATTAAATAATGTAAAATTCTAATAGTCTATAATTAAAAGAAAGTTTAAAAAACAAAGCAAGAAGCATCGGGGACGGTTCTTTTTGCTTCTTTTTCTATACAAATAATTATTATGATGCCAGATAGTTACCGAAATTAAAGGTATATAATAATATAATTAGCAGGGTTATTGAATATAGAATACAAATGGATATAATAGAATTAACAATATAAGCTACATTATAATTAAGAGGGGGGAAATGCAGTAATACTGCAGGCTAGATGAACAATATTTTACATGTTGGTATTGATATTGGTTCTACTACAATAAAATTAGTTATACTTAATAGTGATTTGGAATTAATGTTTAGCAAATATGAACGACACTATTCTGACATAAAGAAAAAGTTATTTAGAATAATACAGGATAGTTCTGCTATATTAAAGACATCTAAATTTACTATAATGGTTACTGGTTCTGCCGGCATGGGAATAGCAAAGGACTTAGGCATATCCTTTGTCCAGGAAGTGATTGCCTCAACTAAGGCAATAAAAACATTTAATCCCCAAACTGATGTTGCCATTGAACTAGGTGGAGAAGATGCTAAGATCACTTATTTTAGGGACGGTATTGAGCAAAGAATGAATGGAACTTGTGCTGGAGGTACTGGATCATTTATTGATCAAATGGCATCATTGCTGAAGGTGGATGCAAGGGGCTTAAATGAGTTGGCAAAGAATTATAATACTATATACCCTATAGCAGCAAGGTGTGGGGTCTTTGCAAAAACTGATATTCAACCCCTATTAAATGAGGGTGTTGCAAAGGAAGATATAGCGGTTTCTGTCCTTCAGGCTATAGTAATACAAACTATCAGTGGCTTAGCATGCGGACGTCCAATAAGGGGCAATATTGCTTTTTTAGGTGGACCATTATACTTCCTATCAGAATTAAGAAATAGATTTATAGAAGTCCTAGAACTGGAGGGGGATCAAATAATTTTTCCTGAAAATCCTCAGCTTTATGTTGCCATTGGTGCAGGTCTCTCCTCCCTAGAAGGAAGTTTAATGAATTTTCAGGAACTGCTGGAAAATCTAAATAAGTTTGATGAATCCCGAATTTCTGATTCAGTACGATTAGCTCCTTTATTCACAATTGAGAATAACTATGACAAATTTAAAAAAAGACATAGCATACATTCTGTAAAAAGAAGAGACCTCAAAACTGTTAAGGGGAATTGTTATTTAGGAATAGATGCCGGTTCTACCACTACAAAAGTGGCACTTATTGATGAAGAAGGTTCATTAATATACACATATTATGGGAGTAACGGGGGAAGTCCCTTAAATTCCACTATTAAAATATTAAAGAAATTATATGAAATCCTACCCCAGGAAATAAAACTAGCTAATACCACTGTAACAGGTTATGGTGAAAATCTACTAAAATCCGCATTAAATATTGATATTGGAGAAATTGAAACAATTGCCCATTATAAGGCTGCCGATTTTTTCTGCCCTGGAGTGGATTTCATTTTAGATATTGGTGGTCAGGATATGAAGTGTCTAAAAATCAAAGAAGGAGTAATTGATAGAATCTTTCTTAATGAGGCATGTTCTGCAGGTTGCGGATCATTTTTAGATACCTTTGCTGAATCCTTAAGTATGAGTATAGAAGAATTTGCTTCTAAGGCGTTAACTGCTGAATCCCCAGTAGATTTGGGTTCTAGGTGTACAGTTTTTATGAATTCCAAAGTTAAACAATCCCAAAAAGAAGGGGCCACAATAGGGGATATTTCCGCAGGTCTTTCTTATTCAGTTATTAAAAATGCCCTATATAAGGTAATAAAGGTTAAGAACCCAAAGGAATTGGGAGAAAAAATAGTGGTCCAAGGTGGAACCTTCTATAATGATGCTGTTCTTAGGAGTTTTGAATTGCTATCAGAGAGAGAAGTAATTAGACCTGATATAGCTGGAATTATGGGAGCCTTTGGAGCAGCACTAATTTCACGGGAAAGATATATTGAGGGTCATAAAACAACATTATTGAATAGGGATCAATTAGATAGTTTTGACTTTAGAACTAAAATTTCCAGATGTGGTCTATGCCCAAATAATTGTCTATTAACTATAAATTTATTTAATAGCGGGAAAAAGTTTATTTCAGGGAATAGATGTGAAAAAGGTGGGGGAAAACAAGGAGAAGTCAAAGCTTTACCCAATATTTATAAATATAAATACAATAGATTATTTAAATATCAGTCATTGTCAATATCCCAGGCTCCAAGGGGTCTAGTAGGTATACCCAGAGTCTTAAATATATATGAGAATTATCCATTTTGGCATACCCTTTTTACAGAGTTGGGATTTAGGGTAGAATTGTCTGAAAGGTCTACTGCCAAAACATATGAAAAAGGTATTGAAACTATCCCCTCAGAATCTGTTTGTTATCCAGGTAAAATGGTTCATGGTCATATTATGGATCTGGTAAATAGGGATATTAAGTTTATTTTCTATCCTTCTATAACCCATGAAAGAAAGGAGGAGGAGGGTGCAGATAACCACTTTAATTGTCCAATTGTAATTTCATATCCAGAGGTTATAGATAATAATATTGATATATTAAGGGAAAGGGACATATTATATATGAAACCATTCTTACCCTATGATAGTGAAAAAAGAATGACTAAAAGATTATCAGAGGAATTAAAGGGTTTTAATATAGGGAAAAAGGAAATCAAAGAAGGTGTAAGGAAGGCATATAGGGAACAAAAAGCCTTTAGTAAGGATGTTCAGGAATCAGGAGAAAAGGCAATCAGGCAAATGAGGAAAGAGGGTATAAAGGGAATAGTATTGGCTGGCAGGCCCTACCATATAGATCCTCATATAAATCATGGTATACCTGAAATGATTAATTCCCTAGGTTTTGCTGTCCTTACAGAAGATTCTGTTTCCCACCTTGGAAAGATCAAAAGACCCCTTAGGGTTGTAGACCAGTGGTCCTATCACTCAAGGCTATATGGGGCAGCTAGTTTTGTATCTACCCAAGAGGATTTAGAATTAGTTCAATTAAATTCCTTTGGTTGTGGTTTAGATGCAGTTACAACAGATCAGGTGGAAGATATATTAAAGGCAAGCTCCAAGGTCTATACCACTGTTAAAATTGATGAAGGTAATAATCTAGGTGCAGCAAGAATTAGATTGAGATCATTAAAAGCTACAATATTAGAAAGGGAAAAGAATAACAAAAAACTCAAGATAGTTGACAATGGATTTAAGAAGGTAAAGTTTACCAAGGGCATGAAAGGTAAACACACCATATTAGTACCCCAGATGTCCCCAATACATTTCCAGTTTTTACAGAAAGCCTTCAGACTATCTGGATATAATTTAGAAGTTCTTCCCTCAATAGACCATAAGGCAATAGATATAGGCTTAAAGTATGTGAATAATGATGCCTGTTTCCCTGCCATAATTGTTATAGGTCAATTAATTGAGGCACTTAAATCCGGCAAATATGATATAAACAATACATCAGTATTAATATCCCAAACAGGTGGAGGTTGTAGAGCAACTAACTATATTGGATTCCTTAGGAAGGCAATAATAGATGCAGGCTTTAGAAATATTCCTGTAATATCACTAAATGCTACAGGTATTGAGAAAAATCCAGGCTTTAAATACTCTATAGGATTACTCCATAGGGCAATGATGGCACTTATATATGGGGACCTATTTATGAATGTTTTATACAGGGTAAGACCTTATGAAATTATTAAGGGATCATCTAATAGCCTTTATGAAAAATGGGTTAAAGTTTGTATGAATTCTTTGAAAGATTGGAGATTAAAGATCTTTAAGAATAATATTCAAAATATTATAAGAGAATTTGATGATTTGGAAATAACAAATGAAGAAAAACCAAAGGTGGGTTTAGTAGGAGAGATTTTAGTAAAATTTCATCCAACTGCAAATAATGATGTGGTGGACTTAGTTGAGGCAGAGGGAGCTGAAGCTGTAATGCCCGGACTCACAGATTTTTTACTATATAGTGCCTTTAATAGTGATTTTAAATATAGATACTTATCAGGTACTAAAAAGTCACAACTTTTAGGGAAATTTGCAATAAATATAATGGAATTTTATAGGGGACACTTAAGAAAGGCATTAAAAAACCATACAAAATTCATTGTACCTAAAAGAATAGAGGAAATTGCCAAGGGTGCCTCGTCAGTGGTTTCCCTTGGGCATAGTACCGGGGAAGGTTGGTTTTTAACAGGAGAAATGGTGGAATTAATTCATAGTGGGGCAAAAAATATTATTTGTATGCAACCCTTTGCCTGCCTACCTAACCATGTAACAGGGAAAGGTATGATAAAGGAATTAAAAAGATTGTATCCAGGTACAAATATAGTAGCCATTGACTATGATCCCGGTGCCAGTGAAGTAAATCAGCTAAATAGAATAAAACTTATGATTTCAACTGCTTTTGAGAATTTACAAGGGTCTGACAAGAAAGCTAACCTTAAACTATATACTGGAAAAGACTATAAAAAACTAAAGGATGCCTAAAACTTTTTATAAAACCACCCCACTAATTTACGGGGTGGTTTTTAAGAGGTTACTTTTTATTAATTAGGTCTTTCTCAAATTCTTCAACAGCTTTTCTTGTTATCATTCCACCAATTGGACCACCTATATAGCCATTTAATCTAGAGTCCTTATTTCCCTTATATTCTTTATCCAGTTCCATGCCAAATTCATTGGAAAATTCAATTTTCATTCTATCTAAAGCTTCCCTAGCTTCAGGAACTAAGGGTCTTTTTTTACCCATAAATTCACCTCCCATGTATAGTTTAGTGTTATATTAAAAGAATATACAAGCACTAAATGGTATAAGCCAACATGGAAAAGGTTTCTCTATAAGTCTTTATTATTTTTTAAAATTTCAATTAAGTTTAGAATTGTTTTAGCTGTTAATCCCCAAATAACATGGTCTTCATATTGATAAAAATATACATGGTATTTACCTTTAAACCAGGGATAGTCCTCACCATTAGGAAGCAAATGATATGGGAATCCTTCCTGGGGATTTGGTTCGGTTATTATATAGTATTGAAGAGGGGGATTATCTAGAAAAAAATCTAATGGCACAGTAAATATATTATTCACTTCAGCCTTATTAAAATTGATATTTAAAATATCTATATTATTTAAGGTTGCTAGAAAAGGTCTAATAACATTATTATAGTGGGTACTTACAGGAGGTAATTCTCCAATAACTTCAATATTACTTTCATATATATTTAATTCCTCCATAGTTTCCCGAATAGCTGTTTCTTCAAAGGTTTCATTTAACTCCTTTTTGCCTCCGGGAAAACAAATTTCACCAGGCTGTCTCCTTAATTCACTGGATCTAATTTCAAAAAGCAGATGAGGTTCATCAACTATTTGAATAATTGGGACTAGTATAGAATAATATTTATAAATCCCTTGAAAATCTTTAGAGTATTTTAAAATTTTCTTTTTTATTTGTTCTATATCCATAATAATTCATCCTTTTAAACTATTTTAATTGGATTAACATAAAAGCATATTAAATAGTATTTTCTTTTAATTATAATATAACAAAAATTCTGAAAAGCAAAATAATACTAGATTTTAAAAAATCTACAAAAATCATTGCTAATACTACTATAATTTGTTAGAATTATTATATCATTTAATTGGCGAGTATAGCTCAGTGGCAGAGCTCCGGCTTCCCAAGCCGGCTACGGGAGTTCGATTCTCCTTACTCGCTCCATTTTATGGGGCGTTAACTCAGCTGGCAGAGTGTCATCTTGACGTGGTGAAAGTCACAGGTTCGAATCCTGTACGCCCCACCATAATTACTTCTTACAAAAATTTACACCTTGAAATTCTACTGATTATTTGTTAAAATAGGATACAGAAAGATAGTTGACATAATTCCTGAGATGTACGAAATGATCCCTATTATTTTGAACCTACATCATTATTTTGGGAGTTCGGGTTTTAAATTAGATGCCAGGCCTTAGTACAGAGGAAGGCAGAATATTTAGACAGAACACCCACCTAGTTTAGGCTAGGCACTCAAAATTATAGGGGACGGCATTTTGGGCTATCCATACCTCCAAATATTGGAGGTATTTTTTTGCCTTTATAGAATAATATTGAATAATGGAATGGTCAATTAGTATTGGGGGGCTTCTTTTGCTTATTAGAAGAAGGAGATATAGAAGGGGGAATACTTTTAGGCTATATTTAGTATTTTTCTTATTAGCTATTTTACTTTTACTAATATTTATAAACAAGATTTTTGTAGTATCATCAGCTTCTTATGATATAAAAGATATTTCTTCTGAAAGCTTAGAATTTTACTTTTCACTGGAAAACACTTACAATGTAGAATGGTTTTATTTTGCTGCTTTAAATGATTTAGAAAAGAATTTTAAAAACTATAATAATGAAAATATTGAAGACTTTATATCTAAATTAAAAGGGACCAACTATAATATTGAAGATGCCCTAATAAATTATAAGGGTAATACATTTAAAAATAATTTATTAGAAAGAACTAGAAAGTTTGAAAGAATAGATAAGATATTTAGAAATAAAACCTTTCCTATCTCAAATAATTACACCTATGAATTTGATAATGATTGGGGAGAAAAACGTAGCTTTGGGGGGGATAGAACCCATGAAGGAATTGATATTATGGCAGAGAAAGGAATACCAATAACATCTGTGGGAAATGGAAAAGTTAAAAAAGTGGGATGGAATGAGTTAGGGGGTTGGAGGATTGGCATAATGGGGGAAGATGGTATATATTACTATTATGCCCATTTAGATAGGTATGAAAGGACCTTTAAGTCAGGGGATATAATAACTAAAGAAGATATTTTAGGTTATGTAGGTAACACCGGCTATGGACCTGAGGGAACTAGTGGAAAGTTTGTCGATCATTTGCATTTTGGAATGTACGAAAAAAATAAGGCTATAAATCCATATCCATTTTTAAAAGAATGGAATAAAAACAAGGAATAATTATGTATAAATCCCCTAATTGTATAATATTAAAAATAAACTAATTTTTACGGATGTGAAGGTATGGAAGAAAATCATCATAGATTAATTTATAAAGTTAAATCGGAATATTCCGGTGACACTATTAAGGATATACTTAGAAAAGAGTATTCAATGTCAAGTCGTTTTTTTAAAAGTATTAAAAATAATGGCTATATCCTATTAAACAATAAGGAAAGCAAATGGTATAAAACCGCCTGGGAGGGCGATATTATAATTGTGGAAATGGGTGAAGAAAAGATAGATGCGGCCCCAAACCCTATACCAATTAATATTATTTATGAGGATTATGATATCCTACTAATCAATAAGAAACCGGCTACTGTGGTTCACCCTACAAGGGGTCATATTTATGATACCCTGGCTAATGCTATTGCTTATCATTGGGAAAAACTAGGTATATCTTGTAAAATACGTTTTGCAAATCGCCTAGATATGGATACATCTGGTCTAATTTTAATCGGTAAAAACAAGTTTGCCCATCAAAATATTCAGGAGCAAATGATATTAAATAAGGTGAAAAAGATTTATTGGGCATTTGTAGAAGGTATTATAGAGGAAAAGGAAGCTACAATAAATGCACCCATTGGACGAGCCCAGGAAGGGGATATAAAGAGGAAGGTATTAGATGGGGCCAGAGATTCAATAACCCACT
>CAYMVC010000047.1:0-5684 GCA_964393755.1 uncultured Eubacteriaceae bacterium
TCTTTTCTAGATGTGGCTAATCCCATTCTATATACGGTATTATCTAATCTAGATTCTAAAATTTGTAGTAAGTTTTCCCCTGTTATTCCCCTTTTTCTTTCTGCCAATTCGAAGTAGTTTCTAAATTGTCTTTCTAATACACCATAGATTCTCTTAGCTTTTTGTTTTTCTCTAAGCTGCAATCCATATTCTGATGGTTTTTTTCTTCTTTGACCGTGTTGGCCAGGGGCATATTGTCTTTTAGCTATTGCACATTTATCTGTATAACATCTCTCACCCTTTAAATATAATTTCATGCCTTCTCGACGACATAATCTACAGGATGCATCTGTATATCTAGCCATTTATTGTTACACCTCCTAATCTACTAAACTCTTCTTCTTTTTGGTGGTCGACATCCGTTGTGGGGAACGGGTGTGACATCTTTTATTGAACTGATTTCTAAACCAGCAGCTTGTAATGATCTTATCGCTGCTTCCCGACCAGAACCAGGTCCTTTTACATATACTTCTACGAATTTAAGTCCATACTCTTTTGCAGCATTAGCAGCAGTCTCTGCAGCAATTTGTGCAGCGTATGGTGTATTTTTTCTGGAGCCTCTAAATCCTAATCCACCGGCACTTGCCCAAGATAGTGCATTTCCTGCAACATCTGTGATAGTGACAATGGTGTTATTAAAGGTTGATTGGATATGAGCTGCTCCCCGCTCTATATTCTTTTTTTCTCTTCTTTTTCTGGATCTTCTTACAGCCTTAGCTACCATGAATTTCCCTCCTTTATTACCTATTTCTTACCCTTGCCTATAGTTCTCTTTACGCCCTTTCTTGTTCTTGCGTTGTTTTTAGTGTTTTGTCCCCTTACAGGAAGACCCCTTCTATGACGTACACCTCTGTAGCTACCAATTTCCATTAGTCTCTTTACATTAAGTGAAACATCTCTTCTAAGGTCCCCTTCTACCATACAGTCTTTATCAATTAATTCTCTTAGTTTACTAATTTCTGCTTCTGTTAAATCTTTTACCCTTGTATCAGGGTTTATACCTGCATCTGCTAATAATTTCTTAGATATATTTCTGCCTATACCAAAGATATAAGTAAGTCCTATTTCTATCCTCTTATCCCTTGGTAAGTCAATACCTGCGATTCTAGCCATTAATGGTTACACCTCCTATGACCTATTACTTTACTATTTTTATATAAAGAATAAAGCTAATGGTTTTCCATTACAGCCGCGCTCTATTCGTAAGCAAATCTAACTTTGTTATTGTATCAATTTTATAAGCTTTTATCAATATTTATCCTTGTTTTTGTTTATGTTTAGGATTTTCACAAATTACCATTACTCGACCTTTTCTCTTGATGATCTTGCATTTTTCACAAATGGGTTTAACTGATGGTCTTACTTTCATGGTTTATCCCTCCTTATATCACTTGGACTTACCCTTTCCCCGCCAAGTTATTCTACCCTTGGTAAGGTCGTAGGGTGATAATTCTAATGTCACTTTATCTCCAGGTAAAATTCGAATATAGTTCATTCGTAACTTTCCTGATATATGAGCTAAAACTTGATGCCCATTTTCAAGCTCCACTTTAAACATGGTGTTAGGCATGGCTTCTACAACTACGCCCTCCACCTCCAACACGCCTTCTTTGCTCATTAGGCCATCAAACCTCCCGTTTTCCTATTTGAGTATTATACCCTAATTTATTTAAATTCTTTCTGATTTCAGCATTGTTTATATTCTGACCCGTTTCAAGTTTTTCCTTTAGAGGATAAATGATATGGTTTGTCTTTGCCAAATGTTTTACCTTTTTCTTTTTTGGTTTTTCTATCTTATGGACTTTCCCATCAGATATTTTCACATATTGGCTATCTATGTTTTCTATAACAACCATAAATCTCCCCTTATCCCGTCCTGCCTTTGACCAAACTACTTGGCCTAAGTACAAATCATTATATTCCATTGTAACCACCTCATGACTGAAATCAAATTTTGGTTAATATTTCAGGTTCTTCTTGGGTGATAGCGATTGTATTTTCATAATGTGCAGATGGTTTTTTATCAATAGTTACTACTGTCCAATCATCCTTTAGGGTTCTTACATGGTAAGTACCCATATTCACCATTGGCTCAATAGCCAATACCATACCCGCCTTTAGTCTGGGTCCTGTACCTGGTCTGCCATAGTTTGGAATAGGCGGGTCCTCATGCATTTTTTGACCGATACCATGGCCAACGTAATCCCTTACTACTGAAAAACCATTTCTTTCAACATAATTTTGTATTGCATTGGATATATCTGATAGGCGATAACCTTCCTTAGCATATTTAATACCCTCAAAGAAACTTCCCCTTGTTATTTCTATAAGTTCTTTTTTCTTTTGGGATACTTTTCCCACCGGATGGGTTTTTGCTGCATCTCCATAGTATCCATCTACAATAGCACCAATATCAATGCTAATAATGTCCCCTTCAACTAGAATACGAGATCCTGGAATGCCGTGAACAACCTCTTCATTTATAGATGAGCAAATAGAAGCTGGAAAACCATTATATCCTTTAAATGCAGGTAAGGCATTGGACTTTTTTATATACTCTTCTGCTATTCTATCCAATTCCTTTGTTGTAATACCAGGCTCTATGGCTTCCCTTAATATTTCATGTACTTCTGCTACCACTCTACCTGCTCTTTTCATAAATTCAATTTCATTTGGAGACTTCAATATAATCATTATTATATACTCCTCGAATAATTTTTTTTATGTCCCTAAACACATCCTCAATACTCTGTTGGCCATTTATTGTATGAATTATACCCTTTTTTCTATAATAATCAATTAAGGGCTGAGTTTGGTTTATATAGACTTCCAGTCTTTTCTTAATAGTTTCTTCTTGATCATCTCTCCGTTGAAATAAATTTCCCCCACAGAGGTCACATTTTCCATCTATTTTTGGTGGATTGAAACTAGTATGATAATTCTTTCCACAGTTTTCACAGATTCGCCTTCCTGTTATCCTGTTTACGATAAACTTTTTTCTAACTTGTATATTTATTACCTTATCTAGTGATGTTTTCTTTGTTCTGAGTCTGTCATCTAATGCTTTTGCCTGGGGAATTGTACGGGGAAAACCATCTAACATGAATCCTTCTATACAATCCTCTTCCTCTAGTCTATTATTTATTATTTCTACTGTTAAATCGTCTGGTACCAAAAGACCTTTATCTATATATTCCTTTGCCTTTAAACCTAAGGGTGTACCTTCTTTTAGAATCTTTCTAAATATTTCTCCAGTAGAAATATGTGGAATGTGGAATTCATCGGCAATATTAGTTGCCTGAGTTCCTTTGCCTGCACCAGGAGGCCCTAACAAAATAATTCTCATATTCTCCCCTCCATCAATTTTTTGGATTTATTTTAAAAATCCTTGATAGTGCCTCATCATCATATGAGTTTCCATTTGTTTAACAGTTTCTAAAGCGACACCCACTACAATAAGCAAACCTGTTCCACCAAATCGTAAATCTATTCCCATAATAGCCCCTATTACCAATGGCATAGTGGCTATCAATGCTAAGAATATGGCTCCAGAAAGGGTGAGTCTATTTAAGGTCCTGTTTAAAAATTCAACAGTAGGTCTTCCTGGTCTAATTCCTGGTATAAATCCACCATTTTTCTTCATATTATTAGCCACATCTACCGGGTTAAAGGTGACAGCTGTATAGAAATAGGTAAATCCTAATATCAATAATATATATAATGTAGTACTTACAGGGTTACCCCATTCAAAAAACTTTGCTATCCATGTTGCTATCTTTGAGCTGGGGAAAAAGCTTGCCAATGTTGATGGGAATAATGTAATAGAACTGGCAAATATTACTGGTATAACCCCTGCTTGATTTATTTTTAGTGGTATGTGAGTGCTTTGACCTCCATACATTTTCCTTCCAACAACCCTTTTTGCGTATTGAACTGGTATTCTTCTTTGACCTTCCTGTACTGCCACAACAGCAGCAACAACAATTGCAGCAAATATAACAAATAGTATTAAGGTAAATATATTTATTGTTCCTACTCTTACATACTCTATCATTTTAGCAATTCCGTCTGGTAGACTGGAGATAATACTTACAAAGATAATCAGTGAAATACCATTTCCAATACCTCTGTCTGTAATTTGTTCTCCCAACCACATTAGGAAGGCTGTACCTGCTGTTATTGTAATAACCACTATTGATATAGTCAGGGTTGTTTTTTGAATTAGTACATTCTTTAATGATAAACTCAATCCTACAGCTTGGATTAGTGCTAAAATAATTGTTACATAACGGGTATATTGGGCAATCTTTTTGCTTCCCTCTTCGCCTTCTTTGGCTAATCGCTCTAAAGCTGGTATAACGAAGGTTAATAGGTTTAAAATTATTGAAGCTGTAATATAAGGTGTGATACTCATGGCAAAAATGGTAAAGTTTCTAAAGTTACCTCCTGAAATAACATTAAATAATCCTAGCACTCCACCTTGAGCCACTAATTCCCCAATAACTTCTCTGTTTATAAAGGGAACTGGTATGAAACTACCCAATCTATATACAAATAGCATGGCTAATGTAAAGAGTAGTTTGCTTCTTAAATCAGGTATTTTCCATGCATCTCTAAGGGTTTTTAGCACCTTATATCACCTCAACCTTTCCTCCGGCGGCTTCTACCTTTTCCGCTGCAGTTTTACTTGCTTTATGGACCTTTATAGTAAGTTTCTTTTCTAATTGGCCATTTGCTAAAAGCTTAACTCCGTCAAGGGCTCTTCTGATTATACCGCTTTCTATTAGAAGTTCTGGTGTAACTTCTGTACCATCTTCAAATATATTTAAATCCTCTAGTCCTATTATAGCGTACTCTTTCTTGTTTCTATTAGTAAAGCCTCGTTTAGGCAGTCTTCTAGTTAGAGGCATTTGTCCACCTTCGAAGCCTATCCTTACTCCACCACCGGATCGAGATTTTTGCCCACCTTGTCCTCTACCTGCTGTCTTTCCCAATCCTGTAGCAGTTCCACGGCCTTTTCTTTTGTTTTTCCTTGTAGAACCTTCTGCTGGTCGTAATTCATGTAACCTCACAACTTACACCTCCCTTATGCTTCCTCTACTTTTACCATGTGTGAAACCTTTTTAATCATACCTCTTATTTCAGGTGTATCCTCTTTTACTACTGTTTGGCCAATCTTTTTTAGTCCTAGTGCTTCTACAGTAGCTATTTGATCCTTCTTCTTTCCAATTTTACTTCTTAATAAAGTAATATTTAGTTTAGCCAAGGTATTCTCCCCCCTAACCTATTATCTCTTCTACGGATTTACCTCTAAGTTTTGCCACTTCTTCTGCAGTAGTAAGATTAGATAAACCCATTATTGCTGCATTTACTACATTTCTAGGGTTGTTAGAGCCTAATGATTTGGTACGGATATCTCGAACTCCGGCTAATTCTAGTACCGCACGAACTGGTCCTCCGGCAATAACTCCTGTACCTTCCTTTGCTGGTTTTAATAAGACTCTACCAGCTCCAAATACTCCAATTATATCGTGGGGAATAGTGGTATTTATCATAGGCACTTTAATTAGCTTTTTCTTTGCATCTTCAATGCCTTTTCGTATTGCTTCAGGAATTTCTGTTGCCTTTCCTGTTCCAACGCCCAC
>CAYMVC010000047.1:5694-9420 GCA_964393755.1 uncultured Eubacteriaceae bacterium
TGACCATTTTCGTCACCTACAACAACTAAACAGCTGAATCTAAAGTTTCTACCACCTTTTACAACTTTAGTGACTCTATTTATAGAAACTACTCTTTCTTTAATGTCTAGAACGCTTGCATCAATTTGTTGCAATTATTTTCCCTCCTTCTCTTAAAACTTCAAGCCAGCTTCTCTGGCACCTTCGGATAGTTCCTTTACTCTTCCGTGATAAATATAACCGCCTCGATCAAATACAACTTCTTCAATTCCCTTTGCTAGGGCTCTTTCACCGACTAATTTACCCACAAGTTTTGCTGTCTCTTTATTTCCAGTGTGTTCAACTGCATCCATAACTTCTTTGTCTAGAGATGAAGCTGTTACCAATGTTGTGCCATTAATATCATCAATGATTTGAGCATAAACATTCTTTGTACTTCTAAAAACATTTAAGCGGGGTTTTTGTGGTGTGCCTTTAATCTTATTTCTTACTCTTAGATGGCGTTTTTTTCTAACCTTATTTCTAATTGGCTTTATAATCAACTGGTCTCACTCCTCTCTTACTTACCTGCTTTTCCTTCTTTACGTCTAATATGCTCGTCAATATATTTTACACCCTTGCCTTTATATGGCTCTGGTTCCCTTTGTTTTCTGATGTTTGCTGCATGGGCTCCAACTAATTCTTTATCTATACCCTTTACAATAATCTTATTGTTAGCAGGTACTTCTACCGTAATTCCCTCTGGATCTTCCATTTCTATTGGATGGGAATATCCTAGGTTTAAAATCAGCTTATTTCCTTGTTTTTGTGCTCTGTAACCTACACCATTTATTTCTAAGGTTTTTTCAAATCCTTTTGTTACACCGTCTACCATGTTTTGTATAAGTGAACGGGTTAACCCGTGTAAGGACTTATGGATTTTATTTTCCGTTGGCCTTTTTACTAGAACTTCTTTTTCTTCTATTGTTATTTCCATATCATTATGAAATGTTTTTACCAATTCACCCATTGGTCCCTTTACAGCCAGGGTTTTATTGTCTTGTTTTACTTCTACCCCGCTTGGGATGGTAATTGGCATTTTTCCAATTCTTGACATGTCTACACCTCCTATATCACCTTGGTAACTCTTTTACCAAATATATCCTATTACTTCTCCACCTACACCTTGAGCCCTAGCAACCTTATCTGTTACTACTCCCTTTGAAGTGGATATAATAGCAATTCCTAGTCCACCTAATACCTTAGGTACTTCATCTTTTTTTGCATATACTCTTAATCCTGGTTTGGAAATTCTCTTTAATCCCTTTATAACCCTTTCTTTGTTTTGGTCATATTTTAAGGTGATTTTAATTATTCCCTGCTTATTATCCTCTATATATTCTACATCTTTTACAAAACCCTCTTCTAAAAGAATATTCGCTATTGCCTTTTTTTCATTGGAAGCTGGTATTTCTACTATTTCATGCTTCACATTGCTGGCATTTCGAATACGGGTTAACATATCTGCAATAGGATCAGTCATAACCATTAATTTCTACCTCCTTTTTCACAATTTCCAATTACCAACTTGCTTTTTTAACGCCAGGTATTTCCCCTTTATAAGCTAATTCTCTAAAGCAGATTCTGCATATGCCATATTTTTTCAAAACAGCATGGGGTCTACCACAAAGACGGCATCTAGTATAGGCTCTTGTTGAATACTTGGGTTTTCTTTGTTGCTTATTTATCATTGACTTTTTAGCCACGAATTTCCCTCCTTATTATTTGCTAAAAGGCATTCCTAATAATTTAAGGAGCTCCCTTCCCTCTTCATCATTCTTTGCTGTTGTCACAAAGATTATATCCATACCTCTTACTTTTTCTACTTTGTCATAATCTATTTCAGGAAATATTAGTTGTTCCTTTATACCAAGTGAATAGTTTCCCCTTCCATCAAAAGCTTTGCTGGATACTCCTCTGAAGTCACGTACCCTTGGTAGGGCAACATTGAATAATCTATCTACAAATTCATACATTTTATTTCCTCGAAGTGTTACCTTTGTTCCTATAGACATTCCATCACGGATTTTAAAATTGGAAACAGATTTTTTCGCCTTAGTAATTACGGGTTTTTGACCTACAATAATGGTTAAATCATTTACTGCAGATTCTAGGGCTTTTATATTTTCCTTTGCTTCCCCTACTCCCATATTTACTACAACCTTTTCCAGCTTAGGAACTTCCATCACACTACTATAATGGAATTTTTCCACTAATGCCGGTGCCACATCATTGGCAAACTTTTCTTTTAATCTAGCCATTTCCAATACCTCCCTTCCCATTGCTAATTGTTAAGTGTTTCTCCGCATTTTTTACAATAACGGGTCTTACTTCCATCTTCTAAAAACTTAACCCCTGTTCTTACTCCTATTTTGCACTTAGGGCAATGATACATAACATTAGATGCATGAATCTTACCTTCTTGGTTTATAATGCCCCCCTGTTGCATATTTGCCGAAGGTTTCACGTGCTTTGTAAGCATATTTACCCCTTCTACAATGACTCTATTTTCTTTTGGTAAAACAGCTAATATCTTGCCTTTTTTACCCTTATCTTTTCCGGCTATCACAACAACGTTGTCGCCTTTTTTAACATGTACCTTGTTATTGGCCAAGATAGTCACCTCCTAAACTAAAGCACTTCCGGTGCCAATGATAGTATTTTTATATAGTTTTTTTCACGAAGTTCTCTTGCCACTGGCCCAAAAATACGTGTACCTCTTGGTTGTTTATCATCTTTTATAATTACTGCTGCATTTTCATCAAAACGAATGTAGGATCCGTCTTTTCTCTTTACCTTCTTAACTGTTCTTACTATAACAGCCCTAACTATTTCACCTTTTTTGACAACACCGCCGGGTGTTGCACTTTTAACTGTAGCAACAATTACATCTCCCACATTTGCATATCTCTTTCCTGAACCGCCTAAAACTCGAATGCAAAGTAATTCTTTTGCTCCTGTATTATCTGCAACTTTCATCTTGCTTTCTTGTTGAATCATCAAAGTTTCCTCCTTTCAACAAAGCCAATTACTTAGCTTTCTCTATTACTTCAGTCAATCTCCATCTTTTATCTCTACTAAGTGGTCGGGTTTCCATAATTTTTACTCGGTCTCCGATTCCACATTGGTTTTCTTCATCATGAGCCTTAAACTTTGTAGTTCTCTTTACAGATTTTCCGTATAGTGGATGTCTTACAAAAGTTTCTACAGCAACAACAATTGTTTTATCCATCTTATCGCTTATTACTTTGCCCACTCTTGTTTTTCTATTTCCTCTTTCCATAATGAAGCCTCCTTCCTAATTTATGCTTCAATAGCCTTTATTTCTCTTTCCTTCAAAACGGTCTTAACCCTAGCATAAGTTTTCTTTACTTCTTTAATTCTCATGGGGTTTTCCAATTGACCAGTTGCAAGTTGGAATCTTAAATTAAATAATTCGGCTTTTAGTTCCTTTAGCTTTTCTTCTAATTCTTGTGATGACAATTCTCTTATTTCTTTAGCCTTCATTAGATTCACCACCTGTTTCTTCTATATCGCCTCGGGATACAAATTTTGTTTTAATAGGAAGCTTATGCATTGCTAACTTTGTGGCTTCCCTAGCTAAGTCTTCTGGTACCCCTGCAATTTCAAATAATATTCTCCCTGGTTTTACTACAGCTACCCAGTATTCTGGAGATCCTTTACCGGAACCCATACGAGTTTCTGCTG
>CAYMVC010000048.1:0-2583 GCA_964393755.1 uncultured Eubacteriaceae bacterium
CCTTAGGCTGTTTAAAAAATATATCCTTTACTTTATAGCCTAAATCCTTAATTCTAGGGAGGCTATGGTGGGCAAATTCCCTATAAGTCCCCATAGCTTCTTTCTCCTGGGCCATTCCTATATGGGCCTCATATATCAGGGGTGATTCATCAGGATTTTTCCTAAAGTTCTTGTGCTTCCATTTATAGGGCTGATCCGGAAACCATACCTGACCAGAAAAGTCTAAGCTAGCAGGGTCCTGAATTACTTTTTTCATATATAGGGGAATTCTATCCCTTGATTTGCCCTGATGGCAGACCCTGACCTTAACCCTAGAGCAGTGACATAGGCTGCCATCATCAGGGATAAATATTTCCCAGCCACCATTTTCAATAGGCTTTAAGGGGTGGGAAGAAGGGTTCCAATTATTAAAATCCCCTATGAGAAAGAGACCATCTGCGGCGGGGGCCCATTCCCTATATATCCAGCCCCCATCCTGTCTATGGAAGCCAAAAAATAAATGACCATTGGCAAAGTCCCTAAGACTTTTCTCCCCCTTAAGAAGGCTGGCCTTTTTCAGTCTGTACCTATCCATAGTAAGCCTTAAGGCCTTTTCATAAGGTGCTAACCAGGGATCCCTTTCTAGAATTTTTAAAATAGGCTGTTCCTTACTAGCTTCATTATTATCTGCCTTCCAACTATCCATGATATGACCACCTTCAATCCTTAGATTTACTTATAATAATACCCTTAAATAGGGTATTTAAATATATTTGTAATGTTTAACTCAAAAAATAAATATTATTTAGAGGGAGGGATTTCTATGGCAGTGGCTAAAAAGATTTTTACAAAAAAGAAAACTTTATTTATCATCCTATTGTTTATATCTTTAGTTATTATCTATATCTATTATACTGGTTTACAAGGGGAAAAGGGTAGTTTAGATGGGGATAACCTTCAGAAGAGAATAACATCCCTGGGGGAATTAAATACCATAGAATATTATTATCAAAATCTACTGAGCTTTGAAGACAGTAAGGAACTAAGGGGCATAAAGCTACCCTTTACCACTAAAAGCCTATTAATCATGTATGAGGGCTATATAAAGGCGGGAGTGGACCTAAGGGAGGCGGAGATAGAGGTAGAGGAGGATATAGTTATACTCCACTTAAGAAAGTCAGTTATTACCAATAATGTGATTAAAGAGGATAGGGTAAAGATATACGATGAAAAGTCCGGACTTTTTAATCCATTGAAAATAAAGGAGGTCTTTCAACTCCTGGATAAGGAAAAGAACAAGGTTCAAGAGGAATTGATAGAGGGGGGATTTTTGGAGGAGGCAAATCAAAGGGCGGAAAAACTTATAAGACCCCTATTATTGGAAATGGATTTTAAAGAGGTGGTGTTTGACTTTTATTAATAGTTCTAAAATCACTCTGAGAGTAGAAAAGGTTAGTGTTGAATATTGTGATTATAATATAAAATAAAAGCATGGTAGGAGGATAATGTGCACTAATTCTAACATAAAATTACCCGTTCCTCCGGTGGCATTGATGGATAACACCAACAATTCATTCAGATGATAAATTCTAAAGCTTGGGAACTCACTTCGTTTAGACAGCCCAAGCTTTTTAACGAATTTACATCTTCATTCATTGGGTATTATAACCATCAGATGCCAAGTCGTTACTTGGTAAATTTATTCTTGTTGATTTGGTTCGTCTGCCCCTACGAAACTTGATATATAGTGCCGTAGGGGTGGACGACTCTGTCCACCCGACCAGCCATATGTTACACTTTATTTATAAAATGAGCCATTAGTAGACTAATGTGCACCAACAAGGTTGTCATTCCGAACGAATGTGAGGAATCTGTAATTGTTGGCCTGGATATGTTGGGGAAATTTAAAGAGGTGAGAATTTGTATTATGTATATATGATGACTAATTAGAATGATAAGGTAATATATACAGGGGTAACCAACAATTTAGAACGTAGAGTATACGAGCATAAAAATAAACAGGTAAAAGGTTTTACTGCTAAATATAATATAAACAAGCTGGTTTATTTTGATTACACCAAAGATGTAACTTCAGCTATAGAGAGGGAAAAGGAAATTAAGAGTTGGAGAAGAGAAAAGAAAAATAGACTTGTAGAAAGTATGAATCCAGAATGGAGAGACTTATCTTTGGAATTTTGAAAAGAAAGATTCCTCGCTACACTCGGAATGACAAAGACGGATCATTTATATTATGCACAACAGTTGTGGGGGAGGGGCTCCGCCCCTCCCGATAGAACTAACAGAAATAAGACAAGTCCTGTCTAGGATTTCGGTAATAATAAAAAGATATAAAATATCCTGTAACGAATTAATAGTTTTCTGTACTTATTAGTAAGGGGGTGGAAGGGTGGAAAATATGGAAATCATCTATCGCCAATATTTTGAAACAGTCTTCAAGTACTTATTCTGCCTGACCCAAGATGTCGACTTGACTGAAGAACTGACCCAGGAAACCTTCTATCAAGCAATCAAGACTATAAGGAATTTCAGAGGGGACTGCAAAATGTCTGTATGGTTATGTCAAATTGCCAAGCACATATGGTG
>CAYMVC010000048.1:2593-9233 GCA_964393755.1 uncultured Eubacteriaceae bacterium
AGGATTGCGATAAAAGGAGTAAAGCCAAGGATGTCCCCATAGATAATATTGAATTTAAACTTTCGTCAGGGGAAGATATTGAGGTAGATATCATCAGAAAGGAAGACAAAATTGCCCTTTATCGGAAATTACATAGCCTCAATGAAAAGACTAAAGAGGTTATGTACTTAAGACTTACCGGGGAATTAAGTTTTAGGGAGATTGGAGATATATTAAATCAAAGTGAGACTTGGGCCAGGGTAACATTTTATAGAGGAAAACAGAAAATATTAAAGGAGGGGCTATAATGAGAGAAGGTTTGAACTGCCAGATTGTCCAGGATTTGCTTCCAAACTATATAGAAAATCTCACAAGTGATATTACCAACCAGGCTATAGAGGAACATATAAGTGGCTGCCAAGAATGCAATGAGCTAATAAATATTTTAAGTGCTGAAATAACCACAAAAAAATTTGCCCCTAAAAGAGAATTAAAGTTTTTAAAGAAAATAAAACTGACCAAACTAATAGCGGCAATCTCCTGCATTCTTCTGGCACTAATACTTTCATACCTGCTTTATGCTTCAGAATATAAATTTATAAATGATAAGCAGGTGTTATCTGATGGGATTACCCAGTATATTTCCGATAATCCCCATAAGGTTTTAGATGCCTATGTCTTGGAAACAAAGGAGGTAGACGGTGTACTTATTGCGTTTTTCAAAGATAATAAAGACTCTAATGTTTACGGCTTTGCTCAGCTTGTAAAGGGTGTAAACTTGAAATACCGGTTCGTAAGTGTAGGCTTTAACCCAAGCCATTACTCAGCTATTGTTGATACCCATAGGTTTGAAACAAGTAAGGGTGTGTACTATGGGATAGGGGGCTATAATCTGGATGAAAATATTACATCCTATGGGCTGAGATTATATGATGTGAACCGGGGTGATCTCACAAGGGATATGTTGAAGTTTAAGGTGGAAAATAGCCAGTTCTTGGATGTAAGAAAAGAATCTGACCTGCAAAAAAGTGTGAAGGAGTTGGAGCTTAAGGGAAATCCTATATTTTATGGTGCTTATAATACGGCCCTTTTAGATGTTGAAGGAAAGGACATTACAGAAAATTACAGGATTCCTAATATCACAGATACCTGGTCAACTAGTACCGCTACAGCTGAATCATTTATGCTTTATGTATTTATAGCAATAGTCCTAATTATAGGGGCTATATTGGCAAGATATTTTTGGAGTGAGGGCTAGGGTTTTATTATAGAATAGTTGTAGGGGGGACCAGTGGTCTCCCGAAAGCTGTCATGTTGCTGTGAACATACCTACCAAGGATATTGGGATATTGGACTAGAAAATACCCCTTGCGTTGGCTCTTTCTATTAATTCCTGGTCTAAGATACTATTATTATCTTCATTAAGTTGCTTACTCCATTGGTATAAAGACTTTCCCTCTAGATAATTGAATATAAAATCAACATCTTCTTGCAGATATCTGACAAGGATCAGGGATTTTTCTATTTTATTTATCCTGGCTTTATTGTCTTTTTCATCAATAGCCTCATCTATATATTGACCGGCTAAATAATAATAGTGATCATTATAATGATTTGCAACACCGGCTCTATATCTTCACCTAAAGGCCTTTAAGAAGGTTTCCTGGGTCAAATCCTCAGCGATATGAGGATCTAAAGCTACACCGAGAAAATAATTATATATTAAGTTTTTATTCAAAAGGTATATTTCCTCAATTGTTTTTTCCACGGTTAACCTCCCTTACTAATATAGACCTTTAAAACTATAAAAAGGTTACAAGTCCTTGAAATATTTCTATTTATAGCAGCAGAGATAATAATCTGATTAACAGGAACAGGACAGACCCTGTCCCTCCCCTTGTGGGTATTTCGTATTTTTTATAAAAGATGCATGGGTAAAATTATGGGGGAATAAATTTATCTATAAATCCCCTTTGCCTTCAACATCTGCAGTACCATATTCTAAGATATCCCCCGGCTGACAATTAAGTTCTCTGCAAATGGCTTCAAGGGTTGAAAATCTAATAGCCCTGGCCTTATTTGTTTTAAGTATGGAAAGGTTGGCCTCAGTTAAGTCAATTCTCTTTGCAAGTTCCTTTGAGGAAATTTTCCTTTTTGCCATCATTACATCAAGATTTACAATTATAGCCATAGTAATAACACCTTCTTATATAGTTAAATCATTTTCATTTTTTATTTCTAGTGCCATGCTAAAAACCTCTGCTAAAACCAAGGATAGGCACCCAAAGATTATCATTACCAGGGAAGTAAGAGTTAAACTAAAAATAGGCTTAATATCTATTACTAAGGTACCTGTTTTATTAGGTGCATTAAAAATTGCCTCAGCAAAAGTTAAAATTAGTACATAAGCACCAATTTTCCTAAAACGATTTATATTTTTATTTATAAAAGGGTTTTTGTCTTTAATACTATTAAGTATTTTATGGAGGTTAACTAATATGGTGAACATAAAATAGAATAAAACTAAAACCAATAATACTTTCAAAACTATAAAATTTATACTATCCCTATTTACTAGACTAAGGTGTATAGTGGTTGACATTAAAGCAATCAATACTATACCCATAAAATTAAGTATTCCCTTTAAAAAACTCACGGATTTAATTTCATTTTTGGACATTGTAAAGGCTCCTTTCATTTTTCCTTTTGATCTTATTATACTTTACTAATTATTGATTATCAATATATAGTTATTAAGGAATAATAAGTGGATTAGAGTAAAACCTACTTAAATAATAGCCATAAAAATAAGAAAAAGAATGAATTGAAAAATAGTTATTAAAGAAGACATTAAATATAAATATTGACTGGAAATAATATTGAAATAAGGCTTAAAAATGAAGATTAATATGCTGAGGTGATGGGTTGCTTTTGGATGACGGTAAATATATTATTATGTTAATGGAAAGGAATTTTACAACAATAGTTAATGTACATATTCTTTATACAATAAAGATTAGCACAATCGTCTACTTTGTAAATAATTTATAATATTTTATGGGGGTATATAAAATGAAAAAATCATTTCACCTAAAGGCACAGTAATTTATGGGTTCAATGAAAGCCAATTATATTAGGAAATGCATTTTATAGCAAGGTAACACAAGGCCCTATTATGAGATTTATTTTAAGGGATTTACTGTCATTACATTTATAAAATGTGTAACAAGAACTTTATATATTAGCTTGAAAGTTAAAAAAATTAATTGTAACTGTCAGTTGACATATCTCCATGCCTAGATGGTGGTTATGCAACCAATGGTTTTGCTATAATTGCACCATAAAAGAAAGGAGTGCTGACTATGAATATGGCAGACAGAATACATTATTTACGAAAACAAAAAGGTTTTTCTCAAGAAGAGCTTGCGGATAAAGTGGGTGTATCAAGGCAGGCAGTTTCTAAATGGGAAAGTGAGCAAAGCACACCAGATTTAAAAAATATTATTACCCTGAGTGAGCTTTTTGAAGTCACAACAGATTATATTCTTAAGGGTATAGAGCCTACTTCTACTACCAGCAAAAAAACATTTTACCCTTTATACTTAGGTTTTGCAGTAATATTTGCAACTATAGCAGGAATATGGTCTTTTACAGCTAATAGATTTCGAACAGACGAGTGTCTTTTAATTATCTTAGCTGGTGCAGTTGTCGGATTGGGAATAAGTTTGATTTTTCAGGTATTATCCGGATTTTTCAGAAAATAAGTATAATCCTTAGTTAAGGATGTGATGCTTTCTTTATATAATGTAACAATAGTTTGGAGTAATAGGGGGACTGACGGATATAGGTTATGAGATGATGTACTTCTGCCTATAGATAAAGATAATGAAGCATTCTTAGGAGGTAAACTGTGGACATTTTTAAAATATTTTATAATAATAAGAATCCAGACCAGGCAGAGCCAATGGCCAAATATATGAAGAATTTGTTTCCATTTCTAGGACTAAAAAAACTAGAAAGGACAGCATTATCCAAGGAGTTTTTAAAGAAAAAGAAAAAGGAAAATAATATTGACTGGGACTTTATCTTTAGATGTTATACAATGGCTGAAAGAGAATTTCAGTACCTGGCAATTGATTATATGAGCGGAGTTAGGGATTTATTCACAGCCGACCATATGGAAAATATAGAGAAGCTTTTGACCAGAAAATCCTGGTGGGACAGTGTAGATGCCCTGAATAATGTAATAGGATACATAGCCATGAAATATCCAGAAGTAAAGGATAGTATTATAGTAAAGTGGTTAGAAGCAGATAATATTTGGCTAAATAGAATATCTATTCTATTTCAATTAAGGTATAAGGAGGATACTGATACCGAATTTTTAAGTAGGGCAATTTTACATAATTCTAAGACAGATGAGTTTTTTATAAATAAAGCAATTGGATGGGCATTAAGGGAATATTCTAAAACTAATAAAGAGTGGGTTAAGGATTTTATTGAGATCAATGACCTATCTAAGCTAAGTGTAAGGGAAGCTAGCAAATATATTTAGATAATATTAAGTGAAGAAAAGGATTTACATGGCATAAATAAAACTATAATAGGGGTGTAATTATGTGGATAATATTTGGACTTATTGCTATAGCAGCAACTTTTATAAACCTTTATATGTTTACAGCAGGAAAGGAATATAAACTTCCTATGGTAGTAGGATTATCATTTACAGCATTAACACTTTGCTCAGAATACAGTCTTGTATCTAGGTGGGTAAAGGTAGAAGATTGGTCGGCCTTACTAGATGTAGTACCTGGTATGGAAAGGGCATTATGGGTTTTGGCCATTATATCTATTATACTTAATATAACACCTGTACTTTTAGAACTAAAAGGTAAAGAATAAATTATTTTATGATAAGCCATCTTTATCTAAAGGTCATACTATTGTATTTTAGGAGGCATTAATAATGAGGTTAGGAAGGAAAGGGGTACTTGATTATTTATCTGCTATGAATATAAGCTATGAGATTATTGACCACCCTGCTGTATACACAATAGAGGAGATGGATAGCCTCAGCTTTGATACAAATAACCAGGTAGTTAAAAATCTATTCGTGCGGGATAGTAAAAAGAAAAGATATTTTCTCATATCTGTGCAAAAAGATAAGCGGGTGGACTTAAAGGAATTAAGGACAAAGCTAAATAGCAGGCCCTTAAGTTTCGCTTCAGAGGATGGATTGTATGAAATTTTAGGATTGGACAAAGGCTCTGTAACACCCCTCGGTATATTAAATGACACCGATTGTAGAGTTGAGCTGGTATTAGATAGGGATATTCGGGATTTTCATCGTATGGGTATTCATCCTAATGACAATACAGCAACAATTTGGATAAAGCCTAAAGATCTGGAGGCGGTAATAAAAAACCATGGAAATGTATTTTCCTATGTAGAAATCTAAAAACATTGTAAATGTTAATTTATAATGGGGTAAAAAGAAATGGGGAGACTTATTCTAATTTTATTGACACAATAACGATGGTTAAAGGATTTGATGGTAGGAAGGGCGACCTGTGGTCCGTCGGAATTACTCAATAAATAGAAACATATTGAGGAGGTAAGGCAGCTGTGAATATAAAGATATTCAAAGGATTTGAAGAAATGTATCCTGAAAGGATGGATGAAACGGACTCCTGGTATTATACCCAATGGACCCCATGTTCAGAAGCATATGAGGTGTTAGATTATAAGAATAACTATCCTGGTACCAGATTATGTTTTATTGAGTATCCTTCAGGAAAGGTTTTCCAACCGATTGAACAGGAAAAAAACGTCTTTCTAGAAAGACCGGTCTATGACCATAAGGATAATTCCTTTGGAATCATTCGCTATGATTTTAATGAAGAAATTGTCCAGGCCCTTATTTTTAAACCAGAATGCTCCAGTGTGAAGATTCTTACAGAAATGGCATTTACAAAGGTTGGAGATATGGTAAATCTTCGATTAATAACCTCACCCTTTGCATTAGTTAAATATAATATTCAAAGAGAGACAGTAGATTTCTTATGGCCAAAGGAAATGAATATTCAATTTGAAGAAAACGAAAGCCTATATTTTCAAAGTGATGGGAAACTATATACAACAAAATGGATTGAGGATCCAGATTATCGGGAGGAAGCAATTATTAGGGATGGGGAAACTGGGCAAATCCTTGAGAGAAGTCCTGGATATTTACGAAGAATGCCAGATGATTCTGTATGGATAATGACAAAGTAGCCTAAAACTCTAAAGAAAATAAATGAGCGGTCAGTAATAATGGGGAAATACCAAAGGGAAATAATTATGTAGAGGGTGTATATTAGTAGAAAAATGCGTATTAAATTTATAAATACTGTAACTATAAATTTATACAGTAATGATTTTTATAGTAAAGGGGATACAAAATGAAAAAGAATGCAGTGTTGGTTTTAACAAGAACTCTTTATACCTTATTTATAACTGGAACTCTAATTTCACTCTTTATTGCTTATAAAGATATAGATAGTAACCTTACTTTTAAATTCTTGATGGGATATTTATTCTTTACCTTCTTTATGATATTATATGTTACTTTTGTTACTATTCTAAATTCAAGAAGGCTAAAACAGGTTGAAATAAGGAAAAG
>CAYMVC010000049.1:0-9146 GCA_964393755.1 uncultured Eubacteriaceae bacterium
GGTAATAAAAATTGGACAAGAAGATGAGGCAAATATAGACCAAGAACTTGATGAGTATATAGTCACTAGAGAACTCAACAAACATTTAAGTGCATTATTTTCCGCCTACAAAAAGGGAATTAATGATTATACCGATAAAATGGGTATATGGATATCAGGTTTTTTTGGTTCAGGGAAGAGCCATCTATTAAAAATTGCTTCCTACCTATTAGAAAATAAAGAGGTGGACAAGAAAAAAGCAATATCCTATTTCCAGGATAAGATAGAAGACCCTATGGTATATGCTGATATGAAAAAAGTAGGAGAAATGGGCCAACATACAGATGTTATCTTGTTTAATATAGATTCTAAGGCAGATTCCACATCCAAGTCAAATAAGGATGGAATTGTAAAAGTTTTTATGAAGGTATTTAACGAAATGGAGGGATTTTGTGCCTCCCTACCTTGGTTAGCTGATTTAGAAAGACAAATGTTAAAGGATGGGACCTATGATGACTTTCAAAGAAAATTTCAAGAACTTTCAGGGAACAAATGGGTGGATGCCAGGGAAGACTTTTTCTTTGAAGAAGATAATATAGTGGAAGCCCTATCAGCCACCACCAAAATGAGCGAAGAATCAGCAAGGAATTGGTTTAATAAATCAGAAGAAAATTACTCCTTAAGTATAGAAAAGTTTGCCCAGAGGGTGAATGAATACATAGAATCAAAGGGGAATGGCCACCATGTAGTCTTTCTAGTAGATGAAGTAGGACAATATATAGGTGATGATGTTAAGTTAATGTTAAACCTACAAACCCTTGTGGAGGATTTAGGAACCTATTGTGGAGGAAAGGCATGGGTTATTGTCACCTCCCAGCAGGATATCGATTCTATTACAAAAGTTAAGGGAAATGACTTTTCAAAAATCCAGGGAAGGTTTAATACTAGATTAAATTTATCATCTGCCAATGTGGATGAAGTTATAAAGAAAAGAATACTTAGAAAAACTGACTTAGCAAAGGATACCCTCAGACTAAAATATCAAGACAAAGAATCAATACTAAAGAACCTAATTACCTTTTCAACAGATACAGCGGAAATGAAAACTTATAGTAATGAAGAAGACTTCCTAGAGGTATACCCATTTATCCCCTATCAATTTAACCTTTTACAATCAGTATTCACAGGGATTAGGCTTCATGGTGCCAGTGGAAAACACCTTTCAGAAGGAGAGAGATCTCTGCTTAGTGCCTTCCAAGAGTCAGCTATAAAATATATGGAGGAAAGACTAGGCCTGCTCATACCCTTCTCAGCCTTTTATGAAACAGTGGAAGCCTTTTTAGATTCAAACATACGCAATGTAATCCTAAAGGCAGAGGATAATAGTCGCTTAAATAATGATGACATAGAATTATTAAAACTATTATTGCTGATTAAATATGTAAAGGAGTTACCCTCAAACATAGAAAATATAGCAACCTTAATGGTCAGAAAAATAGATGAGGATAAGATAGAACTTAAGAAGAAAATTGAGGAATCCTTAAAAAGATTACTAAAGGAAACCCTAATACAAAAAAATGGCAATGAATATATCTTCCTTACCCATGAAGAACAGGATGTAAATAAAGAGATACAAAATATTGCAATAGATATGGGAGATACTATTTTAAGAGTTGGGGAGGAAATCTTTGAGGGAATCTACAATGAAAAAAAATATAGATACAATATAAGATACCATTTCGACTTTAATAAGATTATAGATGATAGATTACTATCCTCACAAAAGGGTGAAATAGGTTTAAAGGTAATTACACCCTATTATGATACCGGTATAGATCAAACAGAACAAGAGTTAAAACTAATGTCTTCCAGGGAAAACAATTTAATTGTAAAACTCCCTATGGACACCACATTTTTAGAAGAAATGGAAGAAATATTAAAGATAAGTACCTACCTCTTAAGAAAGGGAGCTTCTGCCACCACCCTAGAGATTGAAGAGATAAGAATTAGAAAATCCAGGGAAGTTGCCGATAGAAAGGAAAGGGTAAAAAACCTCCTGATAGAGGCATTAAAGTCAGCAGACCTATATGCCAATTCACAAAAACTTGATATAAAATCTAAAAATCCCCAAGAAAGAATAAACCAGGGATTTAAAATGCTGATTGAAAGCATATACAATAAGCTAAATTATATAACCACCTTTATAGAAAATAATAAAGACTTAAATGATATTTTATTAGAGGACAACATCCAGGTTAAGGTGGTAGATGATACACCCAATAAATTGGCAATGGATGAGGTGGAGACCTATATAGAAAGGAATACTGAAAGAAATATTCCTATGACATTAAAATCTATTGTGGGTCTTTATGAAAAGCCCCCCTATGGCTGGAAGGACATGGACATAAAGGGGATAGTATTAAGACTGTTTAATAACCAGGAGTTAAGGTTAGAACTAGCCAGTGAATATTTGGATATAAAGGATAGGGACCTAATAAACTACCTGACAAAAAGAGACTATCAGGATAGGCTGGTTATTAAAAAAAGAATAAAAACCCCCCTTAGATATATTAACAATGTAAAGGAATTGGCAAAGGAAGTGTTTGGAATAACAGCCCTTCCTGATGATGAAGATGGTCTAATGAGGAGGTTTAAAGACCTATCTAAAAATGAATTAAATAAGAGACATACTGATACTAAGGACTATGGAATACAAGCTTTGCTAGAAGGGTATGTAGCAAACAAATACTACCCCGGTAAGGATATATTGGAAAAGGGGAAAAAGCTCTTTGAAGAAATAATTCAAATAAAAGATGTGAAGGAATTCTATGAAAAGGTCTTTGAAGTTAAAGCTGATTTATTAGCTTATGAAGACAAGGTATTTGATGTAAAGAAGTTTTTTAAAAACCAGAGGAAAGAATTTGATAAGGCCGTAGAATATTTAGAAATATATGATAAAAATAGGACCTATGTGGTAGATACAAAGACCAAGGGAATTATAGGAGAGATTGACACTATTGTAAAAGCTAAGGAACCCTATACACAAATTCATAAATTGCCAAACTTAACATATGAATTTGCAAACCACTTTGCAGAACTATTGGAAGTAGAGTGTAAGCCTATCCGTAGTGTGATAGAAAGTGATAGAAAGATAGTAATAGAAGAAATTCAGCTATATGACCTTAATGACCAACTAGAAGATAAGTTCCAAGAAAAGTTTGATGATTTACTACACCGGATAGATAGGGTAAATAACTTCTATGAGGCAATAGCTATGAAAGAAGAATCAGACAGGATAAAGATCCGTTGCTTTGACCAAATAGAATTAGAAAAGAAAAAAAGACCATCCCAGGGAAAACAACCACCAGGAATAATACATGGGGATGAACCAGAAGGTGGCTATAAGACAAAGACAGTAAGAAATATCAGTATCACCAATATCCTCCATGGTGCAAAGGTGATAGAGACAGAAAAGGATATAGAGGAAGTCCTAAACCAGATAAGAAAGGCATTACAGGAATATTTGAATGAAGAAACCAAGTTGAAACTAATTTAGTGGTTAGCGATTAGTGATTAGTGATTAGGGGTTAGTAGGGGCGACCTGTGGTCGTCCGTGTAGGGAAGGGGCTCTGCCCCTTCCGGAGGCAAGAGGTAAGAGGCGGGAGGCGAGAAGGGAGCAACCCATGATTTTTTGCTAGGGTGTGTCACCCTGTGGGTGTCACCCTGAGTTTAGCAGTATGAGCATACTTACGAAGGGTCTAGGATTTGGTCAGTGATCAGTGTTTAGTAGGGGCTGACGACCCTGTCAGCCCGTTTGTAGGGATCGATGCCCTCGTCGTTCCAAGAATGATAGTGAACGAATTGAACTTCGTTCACTGATATAATAGGAGGCCAAGAATGTCAAGGATTATAAAGGGAGAAGGCAAACAAGTAGAATTTAAAAGGGAATATACAAGAAGTATATTAAAAACAATATCTGCTTTTTCAAATTATCATGATGGTGAAATTATTATAGGCATTGATGATGATTTGAACATAGTGGGAGTTGATGACCCAATAGCACTGAAGTTAAACTTAGAGAATGCTATAAATGATAACATTGTCCCCAGGCCATACTATGAAATTGAAGAAGATAAGATAGAAAACAAATCAATTGTTATATTAAGGGTATATGTAGGAGAGAACACCCCATACTTATATAAAAATAAAGCATATAAAAGAATGAATACATCTACAATTAATGTGCAAAGACATGATATGGAAGCCTTAATATTAAAGGGGAGAAATCAAGGATTTGATGAGTTAGAATATCCCAACGATAATAATCTTAAATTTGATACACTGAATAACAAGCTTAGGGAAATACTGAATATTGGTATTATATCAAATGATATATTAAAAACCTTAGGGTTAATTAAAAATGAAAAATATAATAATGCTGCCGCCCTATTATCGGACAAGAGCCCTATAGATACTGGGGGAATTACCCTAATTCGTTTTGAAGATAACTCTGTCAATCAAATAAGAGATAGGTTAATACTAAAGAATATTTCCTTATTAGATATGTTTGACAGGTCCATTGAATTTTACCATAAACATATTAATAAAAGGGAAATTATAAAAAATGCTTATAGAAAGTCTATAGAGGAAATTCCCTTGATAGCATATAGGGAAGCAATGACCAATGCTATTGTTCACAGGAACTATATATTAGAAGCAGATATAAGGGTTGAAATATACGATAATAGGATTGAGATTATATCTCCTGGTGGTCTTCCGATTGGGATAACAGAGGCGGAATATCTAGATGGCAGAATCTCAATAAGTAGAAATAAAATAATTGCAGATGTATTTTTAAGGCTTGGTATTATAGAGAGACTAGCTACTGGCATTAGAAGGATAAAAGAATATTATAAGGATTATAAGAATAAGCCCCAATTTAGCATTTTAGAGAATTCTATAACAGTTATACTTCCAAACATATCAACAGAAATTGATCAAGGTGAACGGTTAGTGAACGATGGTGAACGATTGGTGAACGCAAGTGAACGATTAAGAAACCTATCTATAGATGAACAAAAAATAATAAGATATATTGAGGATAAGGGCAAAGTAACTCGACCAGAAGTTGAAAAACTTTTAAATTTGAAAAAAACTTATGCGGTAAAGTCTATAAATGGGCTAGTAAAAAAAGGGTTAGTAGTTCGTGTCGGAGGAGGACGGAATACATACTATACCTTGAAAGAATAGTGGTTAGTGGTTAGTGAATAGTGGTTAGTGGGAATGTCACCCTGAGTCGAGCAGTATGAGCATACTTACGAAGGGTCCTAGGTTAGTGGCTAGTGATTAGTAGGGTAGGGGCTCTGCCCCTTCCGCCTGGATTGTAGGGGCGACCTGTGGTCGTCCGTTTGCAGTAAAATGGTCATCCAGAAGGGGGAATATAATTGGATAAATCAGCTATAAAAAACTTTGCAGTCAGGGCTAGGAATAAACTAATAGAAGATATAAGGCAAAAAGCCTATGAAGTAGGCATTACGAAAGGTGAAGTTAAAGAAATAGAAACCTTTGAAGGTGGCTTTAGGATAAAGGACTTTGAAAATTCCAAGGTCTATAAAAAGTATCAAATAAAACAAAGAAAAACATTATTGGCAAATATCAAGAATAAGGGATTTGACCAGGTTATAGAAGAAGTTGCCTATACATGGTTTAACCGCTTTATAGCCCTTAGGTTTATGGAGGTTAATGAATACCTCCCTACAGGGGTTAGGATACTATCCTCCTTAGATGAAGACAAGATAGAGCCAGATATTATAAAAGAAGCCCTAAATGTGGACTTTGACTTAAGGGATAAGGATTATGAAGAATACAGGGAAATAGTATATAGGCTAATGGATGCCAATGATATAGATGATTTATATAGATACCTATTGGTAAAACAATGTAATCAATTGGGTAAAATAATGCCTATGGTCTTTGAAGAAATATCCGACTATACAGAATTACTCCTACCAGACCAATTATTGGCAGAGGGATCTGTGATAAGGGATTTACTAGTATCCATAAATCAAGAGGATTATAAGGACCAGGTGGAGATTATAGGATGGATGTACCAGTACTACATATCCGAGAAGAAAGATGAAGTCTTTGCAGGCTTAAAGAAGAATAAAAAGATAACCAAAGAAAATATACCTGCTGCCACCCAACTCTTCACTCCTAAATGGATTGTAAAATACATGGTGGAAAATTCCCTAGGACGACTATGGCTAGAATCCCATTCAGATGAAGACCTCCAATCAAAATGGAAGTACTATTTAGAGGAGGCAGAACAAGACCCGGAAGTTCAAAAGAAACTAGATGAACTAAAGGACCCAAACTTAAACCCAGAGGATATCAAGATACTGGATATAATCTTGCAGAGATTGATACAATTTAATTACCCTAAAAGTTACTGCGCTTAGGGGTGTGCAAAGGAATAAGGGGTGTGCAGTAATTGAATGATATAGAAATGGGGGAAAACTGATGGGCAATGAGTTTAGCATAGAGATTTCAATACCAACAGATGATTCTGGATATAGCCTTCTAAAATGTTCCCATTGTGGAACTTTTTTTAAAACAACACCTACAGATTTTGAAGATGACAAGGTGTTGGCAATATATTGTCCTAGTTGTGGATTAACTAGTGAAAGCTATATCACAGAAGATGTACTTGAGTTGGCTTTGACAATGGCAAAAAATAAAGCAATGGATGTGATCCATGATGAATTTAAAAAGATGGAAAGAAAGTTGAAAAAAGGTCCTGTAACCTTTAAAGCTGGAAAAAAGCCTAAGCATGAACCAGAAAACCCTATACGGTCTGGTATCGAAGCCTTAGAGATTACAATATTTCCTTGCTGCAATCGTACAGCAAAAGTTAAACCAATGCTAAAAATAACTGGATGCTACTGTCCATTTTGTGGGGTGAAAAATTATGAAGTTGAATAGAGCGGAATTGAGAAAAATATTATATGATTTTAACAGTATTTCTAATCGATTAATGCAAGCCAACTTTGAAGATTACAATATAGCTTTATTAAAATTTATTGAATTTATAAAAAATAATAAATTAATTTATGAGTATATAAAAGAATGTGGAGAGTGTGATCAAGATTTAGAAAATGAATTTAAGGAAATTTCAGGATCATATGGTAGAGTAATATTTTCTTTAGGATCTCTCGATGAAGAAGAAATACGTAATGTTTTTGCTATTCTTAATTATATAGTAGAAAATGATATTCCCATTCACCGAGGTGTCGCCTTTGGATATTCGAATTCTAGAAGCTTTCAGGATAAGGTTAAAGGGTTTAATGATAGGGTAGTAATGGTTTTGATTAGGCATATTGAACGTTTTCTTACCAAAATCGGAATAGATATGGGAGTGGATGAAAGGGTAACATATTCTATAACAGTTGAGAGCGGACAAGTTAATATAGCAAGTGATAATTCTGTAATTAATGCAACCAATACAATTAACACAATTGACTATGATAAATTAATTCAATTGATAGATGAAGTTGAAAAGAATGCCCAGGGAATTTCAGAGGAAGATTTCGAGACACTTGTTAGCAGTATAGATGTTATTAAAGAGGAAATTAAGTCGGCAAATCCAAGAAAATCATTCCTTAAAACTGCAATTTTAGGATTAAAAGGTTTAAAAAACACTGCAGAATTTGCTGCGGCAGTAACTGCATTGATTCAATTTATACAACCTATGTTATAGGTATGAATGATAGATAGCACCAAAAGATAGAAAACAATATTAATAAGAACAATATAGGAAATGGTGAAAAATGAACCCTTTGAAATATATAAAAATTTTAGGTAATGAGCTTTGTCCATGTGGTAGTGATGATAAATATCGAGATTGTTGTAAAAACAAGGTGGTGGAAGTGCCACAAACATCGAAGAAACCACCAGAAGTTCAAGTCATGGAGATGATGAGAAAATCAATGAAAAAATGCTGTATGCATCCAAACAAAGCCCATTGTAAAGGTAAAATAAAAGAAGCACATGCCTTGCAAAATAATAAAATTATTTCTATGCTTGCAGGAAAAGAGCGTCATGTATATACGATGAACACAAAAAAAAAGCCTTTATTTATTCCGATGGAAAAAGGAGAGCCAGCTATTATTGTTCAAATGAGTAGAACCAGTGCTAATGATGCAACTACTGAAACTTGTTTCTGTGATTTGCACGATAATATTGTTTTTGCTGCTATCGAAAAGGGTGCACCAGATTTTGATGATTTAAATGAAGAAATGAAGTTTATATATGCCTACAAAGCATTCATTTTTGAATACTATAAGCAACATACAGCAATGGATATTTACAAAGCGTGTTTTAAGAAGAACCCAGTTGCATTCAAGTCACCAATGATGGTAGGAATGTACAGGATGCTACAGTTAAAAATGCGAGAGTTTGAACCAATTAAATCTCATTTTGATAAAGAAATAATGTCTGGTACTTATAATGGTGTAGCAACCTATGTTATTAAAATTCCAGAAAAAATTAAGTTTGCAAACTATGCATATATTGCTCCAGATTATGATTTGAATGGAAAAAAAATTAGGCATACAGTAAAAGGTATGATGCACCGCCTTGCTATAACAGTATTCCCAGAATCAACCCAATCCTATATTCTCTTAAGTTGTCTAGAATCAGAAAGACCTATTTATCAAAGATTATTTGAGCAATTAAATGTTGCATCAATAGATAAAATAAAATTTTATATGTCTATGGTTTTACCATTGTATTCAGAGAACATAGTTATGAGCCCCGACCTTTGGGATTCCTGGGATGAGGAAGTTAAAATGGCTTATACCTTTTATGCAAATTTGACTGGACGGGATGCTTTGTTATATGGAAAATGTATTGGTATGGGGATAAGAAATGCTGCAAGGGAGTCGGAATTCGACTATAGTAAACGCGGGAAAATTGACCTGTTTTCATAGGAAAACCTAACTTGTTATATAAGAAATACACCTTACTACCGTATGCCAGTAATAAGGTGTTTTATTATACTTAAATATCAATTCCATTTTTAAAAGTTACTTGAACTTCATCTTTTTTAAAAACTGTCACATAATCAACTAGGCTATTCCACAGAAGAGGGTCAAATTCTGAAATCAATC
>CAYMVC010000050.1:0-8917 GCA_964393755.1 uncultured Eubacteriaceae bacterium
AGTTTGTTACCTTTTATTATGACCGTCATGAAGATAATAAACGTGTTGTTGAAAAAGTTCATGCTATAGAGTTTATTAAGCGTTTAATTATTCATATCCCTAATGAGGAATTTAAAATGATTCGTTATTATGGTCTTTATGCTAAAAAGTATAAGCATTCTTCCAGCCTTTATCTCCTAGAAAGTAAGGAGCTTAGGCATTTTCGTAAAAAACATGCTCATTGGCGTGCCCGACTTCTTCTAGCTTTTGGTATAGATCCTTTAAGGTGTTTATGTGGTCATACTATGGATCTTGTTAAAATAGTTCATCCTGGTAAAAATATCTTTCTTGATAACTTACCTTCTCAACTCTATAATAGTAGTTAATAAAATACTATTTTGGAGGGCTTTATGAATATACTTGAAGGTTTTTCTAAAAATGATGACTTAATTGAATTTATTTGTACTAAGTGTAATTACTCTCTTTGGGTTCCACGTTTTATTGTTAGGCAACTAGAAGAAGATAATATTTTTGAAGGTCAAGACCCTTCTGTTCCACCTCAACCATTTTGCCAAGTTTGCGATGGTGTTATGACTCCTAAATCCTATACTGGTATTCGTGGTATTCATTACGAATATAAAAAGTAATCTAATCTGAGATTAGTCTTTTTGGCTTGCTCATTTTGGGCTTACCTATTTTTTTATCCTTTTTTATTTAGTAGGACTTTCCTATTAGTGCCATGCCTGGCACACATATAAAAGGCTAGGTGATACCACCTAGCTTTTTATATACTTTTAATTTACTTGTCGTCAAATGCAACAACACGTGCTATACTGGATTCTCCGCCTTCCCATCTCCATGGGAAAATTCCTACTACCATTCTTCCACTAGGTAAGTCAACTAAATCTCCACCTAAGCACTCAGCATGGATAATTTCTCCATACTTCTTAGGGAACATTTGTAAGTGCATTGCTTGGTATTGTTGTGGCCATGGATACATTTCATTTAATGTCTTTCCATATTTCTTTTGCATATAAGCATCACAAGCTTCAGCTTCTTGTGGTTCCCAATCACGGATCTTAGTGTTCATTGGGTGGTCTGCGGATCCGCAGTCAACACCAATCCACTTAATTTCCAATTTTTGTGCCCACTCCATAAAGTCTAATGATGGACCTGGATGTCTTACCATATATCTCTTTTCATCAGCTTCTGGCTCATCCCATGCATATTTGCAATAGCCTGTTTTGATGATTAGGATATCTCCTTTTTTAACTTCTACTCTATCCATAATATCTTGTGGAGTATAGATTCCAAAGTCTTCAGCCATATCAGATAGGTCTGCAATAGCTGCTGGACCAACTAGTTTTTCCAACTCGATAGAAGCCAAATCTCTACCCGCTGTATCAAAGTGTAATGGACCATCTAAGTGAGTACCTACATGATTTGAATGGGTTACTAACATTCCATTGGCACCATTAGGGGCAAGTCTCTTAAAGAATTTTACCTGTAATGGCTCATATGTTGGCCATGGTGGTGTTAAGTGGCTTAGCTTTTGTGATAAATCATACATTTTTACATCTTTCCAAAAATCTAGTATCTTCATTGAAATACTCCTCTCGGTTTTTAAATTTATAATCTCTTAAGAATTTTTTCTTAAGTATTATACTATTCTACAACTTTGTTGTCCCTTAGTTCTTTTACCCTCTTTTCTCCTAAACCTAACAAATCTTTTAAAATTTCTTCAGTATGTTGGCCTATTGATGGAGCTGGTTCCTCAGGTATTTCTTCCTGGGCAGGTATGTCTGATAGTTTTATTGGATTACCTGCAATCTTGATTTTACCAACTCCTGGTTGGTCTACTTCCACCAGCATATTTCTAGCTTCCACTTGGGGATCAGTAAATAATTTATCCACTGAATTAATTGGACTGGCTGGAATACCTGCTGTGTTTAGTAATTCTAACCATTCATCTGTGGTTTTTTCAATAAATATTTCATCTATTATAGGTTTTAAGCTATCATGGTTATTATTTCTTTGGTCATTGGTTGCAAATCTTGGATCATCTATTAGGTCTTCCCTATTGATAGCTTCACAAAACTTCTTCCATAGGGCATCATTACCTACTGCAAGGATTGCCCAGGAATCCTTTGTCTTAAATGCTTCAAAGGGTGTTATGGATGGATGTCTTGATCCTAGGGGTTGGGGTATTTCCCCTGCTGCTGTATAGCGGGCAATAGCATTTTCCAGAATTGATACCTGACCATCTAACATAGCCACATCAACTTTTTGTCCCTTACCAGTAGCTTCCCTGCTTATTAAGGAGGAAACTATACCTATTACCCCAAATAGTCCAGCTGTTATATCACCAACTGAGGTTCCCACTCTAGTAGGTTGACCCCCCGGTTGACCTGTAATACTCATTATTCCACCCATTCCCTGTACAATCATGTCATAGGCTGCCCTCATTGAATAGGGTCCTGAATGACCAAAGCCAGACATTGCTGCATAAATTAGTCTTGGGTTGGCTTTCTTAAGAACATCATAACCTAATCCTAATTTCTCCATTGTACCAGGACGGAAGTTTTCCGCTAAAACATCTACCTCTTTTACTAAGTCCAGTAATAATTCCTTACCCTCTTTAGTTTTTAGGTCTATTGCAATACTCTTCTTACCTCTATTAATACTTATAAAGTATATACTTTCACCATTTACAAAGGGGCCAAAATCCCTAGAATCATCTCCTGTACCAGGACGCTCTATTTTGATTATTTCAGCACCTAGGTTGGCTAAAACCATTGTGCAATAGGGGCCAGCTAAAACTCTTGTTAAGTCTAATACTCTGATACCTTCTAATGGTTTTCTTGTCAAAGAATACACCTCCAATTTGATTTTTTAAAGGCTACTTAGCATTATCTTTATACTAAGCCTTCCTTTTCCAACATTTCTACGAAGGCTTCTAGTGCATCTTCATAGCATTTCATTGGGGGATGAACTATACCTGCTCCTACCTGACCTACACCTGGGTCCTTATGGGCAATACCAGTATTAATTACTGGGAGAATGCCAGTTTCTACAACTTTTCTTATATCTATACCTGTAGCAGTTCCTCTAAAGTTCAAAAATGGCATTTGATAAACAGTGCCCTCTGCATGGGTTATTTCATACATGGAAGTTGAGTAATTTACAGCATCCTGGGGTGTTCCACCAACAAATTGGACGATAGCAGGTGCTGTTGCCATAGCAAATCCACCAATACCTGTGGTTTCTGTAATTACACTATCTCCTATATCTGGGTTTGCATCTTCTTCAGTGTAGCCTGGGAAATATAGACCCTTTATATATTCTGCAGGTGCTGTAAACCATCTATTTCCCCCTTCTATACCAGATACCCTAATTCCAAAATCTGTACCATTTCTTGCTTGGGTGGTGACAATTGTACTATATGGAATTCCCTTTGCTGCATCTAGTGTAGCCTTACATGCAGGCATGGTTAGGTTAAGGGCAAAGTGGTCATTGGAGTCCATAAACTTTAAGACATCCACCTTATCTTTTTGGTCAAAGCTAGTGGCAGCCACATGAGGAGCAATAGCTCTTATAAACATTCCTGTACCGGATTTATTTCTATTATGACCTTCATCTCCCATTTGAAGCATTTGGGCAATTAAGGTTTTTAGATCAAATGGTCCATGAAGTTCAAGGGCTTCTTTAAGTAATGGACCTAATACCCTTTCCATCCACTTTAATCTATCAATAACTTCTTTATTATAGGCACCAAACCTTAAAACCTTACCTAGACCTTCATTTAAAGTACAATAGGCATAGTTGCCATAATTCTCATTTTTTATAATAAACACTGGCATAGATGCTGATGCTACCCCTGCCATAGGACCTACTCCGTCATGGTGATGCCATGGGTCTAAAGTTATTTCACCAGACTCAAGTAGCTTAACTGCCTCTTCTTCATCCTTAGCCAGTCCCTCATAAATTAGGGCTCCCATCATTGCACCCTTCATAGGTCCACTTGTCTTTTCCCAAGTAATAGGTGGTCCTGCATGAAGTAGAGTCTTTTCGGTCATACCTGGAACTGTATCTAAACATGTTCCAATACCAATTAAATTTGGTTGACCATTTAATATAATTTCTAGGGCTTTATCATTAGCTGCATTAATCTTTTCCATTACCATTTCTTTTTTCCTCCATTCTTTATTTTAATTTAGAAAGTAATGACATCATTTTTTTATTACCACCTGCTGGTGGCCTCCACCTCATTTGTATTGTTTTTATGCTCTGATCCTTTAAATCATCTCCAAAGCTATCTAGCCCCATATTGATGATTTTAAGTTCTTTGCCGAATAGTTCATTAATTTTGCTCATTTTAATCCCTCCACTATTTTCTACTGGAAACTAACTTTTCACTAAACCTTATAGCTTGAGCATTAGATGGTAATACATATACACCATTCTCCCTTAAGGTGGCTTCACATTTTTCTAGGTTTTGTGGGTCTTCGTTGGTTCCACAGACAAAGGCTACAAAGGTCAAATGTCTACCCTCTTTTTCTGCATATTCCCTTGCCTCAATTATTCCAGGTAGGATTTCCCCAACTATATCCCTATTTGCCCCATAACCTATTACAAAATCCAATAGTATTATTGCTACTTCGGGATCCTTTGCTTCCTTTAAAATCACATCTATTCTGGTAGATGGGTCAATCATTGGATGGGGTTTGCCCACAGTAAATTCGTCTTCACCTAAGTCTAATACAGTATGAGCCTTGCTCTTAAATACATCCTCTAACTTAAATTCACCCTTTAAAGGTATATTAGAATAGCCATCTATACCATTTTCCTGTAATATTTGTAAAGCTTCATAGGCTAAGGTCCCACCAGAATATAGACCCCTCAAGTATTTTTGTCCCGGGGAGAATTTTGCTCCCTCTTCTTCTATAGCCTTTTCCAACTCTTCCCTAGCTTGGGTAAAGTCTACAATGTCTACCACTTCTTCCCCCCTTGATAGGGCCACTGCCTTATAAGCTGTATCTTCCAATGTAAGTCCTGCATATGCACCATAGGTCTTTGCTACTTCTGGGTCTCCTCCAATAAAGTGAACCACTGCCGGTTTTTCAGATTCTTTTAGGGTATTTAGGACCTTTTCTTCAATTTCCTTTGCCGGTGGCTTGGATATTAAAACTATTACCTTGGTATTAGGGTCATTTTGAAGGGCACGTATGCCATCTATCATCATTATACCCCCAACTTCTGCCCTCAAATCTCTACCACCTGTACCAATTGCTTGGGTGATTCCACTTCCTAGCTTCCCAATAATGGATGATACCTCTTGAATCCCAGTACCAGAAGCCCCTACCATACCAATATCACCCTTATTTATAACATTGGCAAAACATAGGGGAATACCATTAATAATGGCGGTACCACAGTCAGGTCCCATTACTAACAGACCCTTTTCATGGGCAAGCTTTTTTAATTCAACTTCCTTGTCTATGGGAACATTGTCACTGAATAGCATTACATGGATACCCTTATTTAATGCCTTTTTTGCTTCACCTGCTGCATATTCTCCAGGGACAGATATAACAACCATATTTGAATCTGGCATGACTTCAACTGCTGAATCAAAGGTGGCAGGTTGATAATTAGATGCTTGGCTGTCTGCTTTTTTACTTAGCAGTTCATCCACCTTGGACACAACCTCTGTAAATACTTCTTCATCTCCTGTATTTACTGTAATATAGAAATCATTTGGGGTTAGTTCTTCTATTTCTGGTGTCATAAGATTTAGGTTTTCTGTTAATTCCTTGTTTAAATCTGTTGCCATACCCACCAATACTTCTTTTACTCCAGAAATATTATTTAATTCTTTTGTAATTATCATCAATGTTACTGAATCATAATAGGTATTCTTTTTTATTTGCACATGTACTCCCATAGCCTTCCTCCTTCTAAAAAATAATTTCTTTAACTACATAAGTACCTAGTAATAAACCTACTATTGTATCTGTACCTGAAGTGGAGCCTAGATTAATTGCAGCTAGTACTGCCTTTTCTATTTCTTTTTTGTCCCTTGTGGTGATCATAGCAAAAGACAACTCTTTAATAGACTTTGCGAACTCCCCATGAATAGCAGCCTTCAACATTTGTCTACTGACAACAGTAGTTTGATTAGTTAGTTCTTGATCTATTAAGCTGTTTTTTAAGTAGGATATTGCCTTTATTTCTTTATTGTAATATTTGCCCAAGTAATATAGGGTTGCTAATAGTCCCACTAATAAATCATCTGCGGAAGGTGTAAGTCCAGGACCAAAACCAACTATCCCTGTAAGTAGTTTCTCTATTAACACTTGGTCATCTTTTATAATTCCACATAGCAAATCTTTTATTCTAGGAGAAATATATAAACTATAATGATTAGCGTCTATGGGACTTTCTAAATTACCAACTTTAAATTCCTCTATAATTTTGGGATAGTCCAGTATTAAAGGACCTATGCCCAAGAAATTTCCCTCTTTTAGAACTACCCTCATTATTTCTGAAAGATTACTTCCTAATTGCTTTCTATCCACTGTATCATTATGTTCCTTTGGAATGCTAGGGTTCCATTCTATAGCCCCTTGAAGATTAATATAGAAAAGCCCTACCACTGAACGAATGGATTTATTATTGATAATCACCTTCATACCCTGTTTCATGTTTAGTTTTTTCATAGTCTGACCTGTAGATAGATCTAAAGAAATACTATAGGGGTTATCACCATAATCCTTTGAAATCAATCCTATTAGATCTTGGTCTGATATTTGGATATTGCAAGCATAATCGAATACCGAATGGATAAATCCTTCTATATCTTTTCCGCCATTATCCTCTACCATTTTTTTTATCATATTTTTTACTTTGCTACTCATGCTAGTTGCATTAATCATAAATTTCATTCCTTATATTTTGCTCTACTCTAAGATTCTATTTTTATAGTAAACTCCCTTTATGAATTATTAATAAATAAAATCCTATATTGGGTTTACATTTTGTTAAACATTAATATTATTATAGTTTTTCACTTATAATACCCATAATTTTTAGGGCAATTTCCAGGTTTAATCTATCTTGGGGGTTTTGCAGGCTTAAATCACAGATTTCTTCTATCCTCTGTATTCTGTATAGAATAGTGTTGTAGTGGGTAAAGAGTTCCTTTGATATACTTTTTAAATTCCCCCCATTTTCAAAATACGATTCTAAGGTCTTTACTAATTCTGTATCCTTTTTTCTATCGTATTCTACCAGGGGTTTTAATGTTTCACTGTAAAATCTAATCAGCTCTGGTTTTAAATTTTCATAATACAATAATCTGTAGATGCCTAAATCATCAAAGTGTATGATGGATTCCTTTTTAAACAACTTACCTAAGGTTATAGACTTTTTAGCATCTTCATAGCTTTTATTTAGATCTTCCATTCTTGGATAGTATCTTCCTATCCCTATAGATATACTGATATTTGGCAAGATAGTCTGGGCCTTTTCTATTACCCTTTTTCCCAATGTTGTGGTGATTTCCTTAACCTTTTTTGCCTCTGACATATGGTCTACGGCCAGTAAGATAATTATGCTATCGCTCTTATCCCCCATTATTATCTGTTGATTAAGTTCCTTGGCAGAATTTTTGACTATTCTTCTGATATTGTTCTTATATTGTTGAATAAATTCCTCATTATTTGGAGTCTTTTTATAGATGTCACCAATATCATCTAGACTTATAATCATTATTGTATTATCTTTCCCAAACTCCAGTCCAAAGATTTGCCCCCGCTCTATGGCAGATTTTTGAAGATTTGGATCGGAAGATAATAAATCCTCTAAGAACTCCCTTTTATGCCTTTTTTCCACCTCCATAATAGAAAGGTCTTTCATAATAATCAAGGCGCCTATGGCAGAAGAATTTTCTATGGTTAAAATATCAAAAACCTCTAACTTGCTATCCATTTCCCATACTATAATGTAGCCATAGGTCTTATTACCTGCCACTATTGGCATGGTAAGTTTGTTTACCCTTTTATTCTTTATAATATCTTCCCCAATATGATGATGTTGAAGTTGATAATATCTTGAAGAAATGGTTTGTTGCTGATCTGCCTTTTTTATTAATTCCTCCTCTAAATCAGGATTTTCATTAGGTAATGAAATATAGGTATTGGTGAAAATAACATCCTTTATTACCACCGGATTATTTACCAATCTTGTAAGAGCCTTGCCTATGTCCTTTAGGTCTCCCTCTTCCAATAATATACCCATTAGTTGTTTATGGGCTTCTTCTAAATTCTTTAATAGGGATGCCTGGTTGTTTATTATTTCTGTCATAATAGGATTAATAATATCGCTAAAGGATGCCTCGTAGGGCAATTCAATTAGGGGAAAGTTTAATTTATTTGCTGTATCTATCATGTATTCAGGTATAACATCCAAATATCTTCCAGGTTTTATGGCCAAACCTGCCACCTTTTTTTTATGAAGCTTTGGAATTAATTCCTTCAGTGCCTTTGGATTGTCTTTTATTGAATAAGCAGTAGTTAGGATTAGTTCCCCCTCAACCACCCAATCTATAATATCTGGCACTTCCATAATATTTACCTTTATAATCTTTTTTCCTGTACCCTTTTCCCCGGCAATTATTTTTGCCCCCTTAAGAGGGTTCAAATTCAGGGCAGCTTCAACGGTTATTCTAGCATCCCTTAACAATGTCCTTCACCCCTGTAATCCTTTATTATTTGTAATGCTCTATGGTAATCCTTTTCACTGTCTATATCAAAATTCTCCCTTTTATCTTTTATTGGTATATATATGGTCCTATCCTGATGGGCTTTTATAATATCCCGTGCCCCCCTATCCCCCTCTATTTCTTTAATAGCCGAAAAGAAATCCCTGCTAAAAATAA
>CAYMVC010000051.1:0-577 GCA_964393755.1 uncultured Eubacteriaceae bacterium
ATAAACTGCCCTGGCATAGGCCACCAATACACTGGATGTAAATTCAGGATTATTAGCCAGGTCAAGGCTAAACTCCATTCTTTGCCTATATCCTCCACCAGTCTTTCCTGACCGGATAACCACTCCACCATGGGCCATGCCTGAGTGGTCTGCCCGTAATTCTTCCTCGGATACAAAGTTAACTGTGGTATCATAATCGGCAAAATAATTTGCCATGGTCTTAATCTCTTTCTCAATTCTGTTTAAGTCTGCCCCCTCTTCGGCTACTACATAACAGACCCTAATATGTTTTTCTTTAATGGTAAAGTCGGGATTTTCACCTTTCCGTATCCTATTTATTGCCTCTTCAATGGGAATGGTGTATTGGATACAGTTTTTAACTCCTGTGATCCTTCTTACCGCATCTGAATGACCCTGACTGACTCCCTTACCCCAGAAGGTATAGTTTTGCCCGTTGGGCAAAATGGCCTCCAGCATCATTCTGTTTATAGAAAAAAGCCCCGGATCCCAACCGGCAGATATAACAGCAGCTTTTCCTGCTTTTTTGCAGGCATCATCCATAATAGCGAAATACTCG
>CAYMVC010000051.1:587-8887 GCA_964393755.1 uncultured Eubacteriaceae bacterium
ATAGCCCTCCCCTGTGGGTAAAACTGTTTCACCTAATAATCTATTGAGAGAAAATAAGCCTGGATCCCAACCTGTAGAAATGAGACTTAAGTGTCCAGCCTTTCTTGCTGCATGGTCCACCCTTTCAAAGTATTCAGGGATTTTGCCGTGGTTGTCAAAGCTATCTACAGTATTAAATTGTGATGCCAGATCCGGTCCCATTGTGGGTAAATCTGTGGCTGAACCGCAACATAAAATCATAACATCTATTTTCCCCTTATATTCCTGAAGTTTACTTATAGATACTAATTTTGATCCACAATCAATATTGTCAGGATTTCTTCTTGTAAAAATAGCTAAAAGTTCAATATCTGGATTTTGGGAAATTGCCATTTCTACACCTCTCCCAAGGTTTCCATAACCTACTATTCCTATTTTTATTTTATTGTCCATTGGGACCTTCCTTTCTGATAATCTTTCCTATCCATTCTAGTCATTATATTTTTCATTATTCTTGCTTATTCTTCCCAAAAGAATAAATCTAATTGCTCCATTTCTTCAGTTTTAATTTGGGTGCTAGTCATAATCTCTATTTCTTCACCTTTGGCCTTGTGACTTTTTAGAAAGTGCATTCCTTTAATTAGTTTTGATGGAATTAGGTTTAATACATATATATTATCAAAACTACTATATATAGACTCCCCACCTAAACCTGTAAATGAGATTAATTGAGTATTGCTCTTATTAGCTATATCTATTAGTGGGTCAAGTAAGTGGGAAGAATATGTCTGTGCAAATGGATTGTCCATTAACAACACCTTGCCTTCTTCTGATTCTCTAAATATATCTGTTTCATCCCTTCTCATAAATGAAAGTAAGCTTGATAATACTACAAAGGCAGATAAAAATCCTTCTCCACCAGAGTTCTTGGAAACCTCTGCCCACTTTATCTGATATTGTCTTTCTGCTTCGATTTTATACAATTTTATATCAATTGTATAAATTTCTTGTAGTAATTATTGGTCCTATAACCTCTTCTACATTTTCATTGTTTTCTAGTCTTTGGATACCACTTTGAGTCAGGGTTTCAACCATATCAGTTAATTTATTTTTAAAACTATATTCTTCCTCTTCCCAAATAGGTAGTTCTATCTTTAACATCCTAATATATCTTTCTCTTATCCTAATATTGGAGTTTTTATCAATCTCATCTAGGTTCTTATGAATATCCCTAATATATTCTAGCAGGATTTCAATTATTTTTTGTTTTTCTCTTTCCACGATCGCAATATCTACCTCAAGTTTTGCCATTAAATCGTCATATGCTTTTATAGTTGTCCTTAATTGATCTAGAAAATCATCTGGAAACTTAATTAATGAATATAGAGTATTTAGTGGTCTTTTTATAAAATCTTCTTGAAATATTTTTATTCTTAGTAGTTCATCAATAGATGCAGATAATTCATTACCATAGTTATTTATAGTCTCTTTTTGATTTCTATAATCTCTTATCATCCTGCCTCTAAATCTATCTAGGCTTACTTTGTTGTAAGAGACCATATCATCACCAAATTCTATTTCTTCCATTACCTTAAAATCCTCATACTCTGCTAGTGCTGAAAGGTTGCTTTCATAGTTGTTTATTCTTTCAATTATTTGTCCCAAAAGCGATTTGCTTGTTTTAAGTTGATTGTTTTTCTCCATAATCCTCTTTTTAAATTCAGTAAATACAATCTGCTTCCTTAGTAATGGCTTATCTTTATTGACTTTTTCCTTTAGCTTATCGTATTCCCCTTCAATTTTACTTAATTTTACTGCAATTTTTGTCTTAAAATTACTAGCCCCTTCATTTAATTCCCTTATATTTCTTGAAATAATATTAATATCTTCCTCTAGCTTTTCAAATACAAAATCATCATATGTTTCCCCTATAAATTCCTCTTCCATAATATTTAAACGCTTTGATGTGGATAATAAATCCTTTTCCACCTCTTTAAATCGTCCATTGGCTTTTTTTAATGAGTCCTCTAGGAAATTTAGTTCATTTGTTATTTTACTAGTCAATGCCTTGTACCTGGCAACTATATCCTCAATATCTCTTTCAATTATTTCGCCTTTGGTGTATCTTAGGTATTCACCAAGTAAATCCTGGATTTCTTTTTCCTTGCTAATATTCTCCATCCAAGACTCTTTTGCACCATCTCGTAGAGTGGTCAATCTTATATTTTCCAATTTTAGATTTTTGATCTTTTCTTTGACTTTCTTTAAAACTTCTTGAGTTTCTATTCTGGTTTTTTTGGAGTCTAAATATTTAATATAATTATCCCTTAACTTATATAAATCACTATGCTTTTTGCTAAGCTCTTCTAATTGTTTTCCGTTTTTTTCTATGGCCTCAATTGTTTCTTCTTGTAAATGTATTAAGCCTCCTCTATCCTCCAACAAATTATTTAATTCTTTTTCTAAAGCTTCCTCCAGTTCTATAATAGATTTTAGAGAATCTTTTGTATTATTATAGTCCTTTTGATTTAAGCCCTGATAATTAATTATATTATATCTATTATCATATTGGCTTTTATCTTCTTTTCTTATTTCCATTAATGATCTCAGATTTTGAATTTCTTCTTCTTTTTCATTTAGAATATCTGCTAACATCTTTTCATCTAACAGGTTTTGATTAAATAATACATAAAAGCTAACTCTATCTATAGAATAAATAGATGTGCTCTCTTTAGTAAATGGTTTTTCTAAGTTTTCCCGTATGACTATTGGAATAGGGAAGGATGGATATAAATTTAAATTAAACTCCTTTAGTCTCTTTAAGTCCCCTAATGTAAGGATCAGACTATATGGGATAAATGGATTGTTTTTTACCATTTCTTTATTTTCTAATGGGGATTTATTGTTTTTCTTTAACCACTCCATACCATAAATATAGTTTATACCTTCGTTATCCATTGCTTCCTTTATGTCTTCTGGCAGCTGTAGAACCTTCCCGGTCTTTAGCTTATTATATTGGTCTTCCAAATCCTTAATTTTTATTTCATAAGAACTTATGCTTTTTTGGACCTCCTCACTTTTTCTCTTAAATTCTGCCAATATTCCCTCAGTATCAAAGATTTTATCCTCATTAAAACCTATATATTTTAAAATAGTTTTTCTTTTTTCAATCTTTGAATCTAACTCCTTTAACTTTTCACCTACAAATTTAGTCTTTTCTGATATTCTGGCTTTTTCCTCACCTTTATATTGAATCAATCTTTGATTTGCTTTTAATTTTTCTTCATTATTGTTTTTAGTAATTTTCTCTCTAATAATATTTCTACTTAACTGGTCTATTATAGTCTTCAAATCATTAATTTTTATTTCTAAAAAACCTTCTTCATACTCTCCTAATAGGTTTCTTTTTATATCTTCCTTGTATTGGTCATTAAAATTATTTTCTAGGCTATCATAGTTTACAATTTTCTGGTCTAATCTAGATAAATCAATACTTTTACTTATTTCTTCCTTTCTTAAAGCTTCTAATGCCAATTCCGATTCTGCAGCCTTTCCCTCAATGACCCTCAAATCGTTTTGTAAATTATCAATTTTTGATTTAATAGAATTTAATTCTTTTTCATAATATACTTTTAGTGTGAATCCTAGGTTTTCCCTTTCAGGTGCTTTATCTTTTTCTTCTTTATTTACAAATTCTATTTTGTTTTCTAGTTCTTGCACATCTCTAGATGCTTCCCGGTATGATTCATTTATCTTTGCACATTTTAGTGTATCTCTTTTTTTTATAAGACCACCCTGCTGGATTTCTTCAAATTTTATTGATTCTGATAGCTGATCTAGCTGTCCCTGTAGATCTTTGACCTTGTCTTCCAGCTTATATATATTATAGGATATTTCCTCATATTGGATGATCCGTATTTCATCATCAAGTTCAATTAATTTATCATCTAAAGATGATTTTTGTGATTGGGATTCTACTTTTAAAGCCTTTATTCTTACTATAAGGTTTGCTATTTTATTTTCCATTTGGACTTTTTCTTTTGTTAGGGTTTTTAATCTTTCAGCTACTTTTATAACTTCTATAGTTTCTTCTTTAAATAAAACAATAACATTCTTCTGATCAATTTTAGATTTATTATCCTTATATTGCTTTATATATCTTCCTAAAATATCCCTGAACTCATCTATTCTATTTTTAGTTTTATTAAGTTTATCCTCAACAGCTGGCAAAAACCAGCTTTCTATTAGCCCTTTTTCATCCTTGGTATTCAAAAATAATTCTGATAAACCGGATTCTTTAAGATTTATTTTCTTTACAATAGATTCCCATTCCTTATAATAAATCTGATACTCCTTTATCTTTTCAAAATAAGATTTAGATTGGGTGTAGTTATTCATGTCGTATGAAATAAAGTTGTAATCCCTGTCAACTTTTAAACTATCTAATAGTTTCTTACAATCACTATATTTCATAAGCTTTTTTTCATCATCTGTGGTATTTACAAAGGGTATGTTATATATATCATAGGGATTTCCACTTCTGTACTCATGAACAAATTGAATAATATCTAAGTCATCATTTGCCTGGTCATCCCTTATTTCCTGGCTTTTACGTACCATCATACCAGTTAGGACATAACCCATATTGTTATCCAGTTGCCATTCTACAAGAATGAATGTAGGTTTATTTGTAGTAAAATAGCTGGAAAACCTCCTCCTATTTGCATCCCTATATCTTTTATGAACGAATGGAGCTATTAGCATCTGGACTAAAACAGACTTCCCCCCTCCATTTCTTAAGGAAAGTAAGGTGCTTTCACCATTTAGATATAATACTTCATCGTCTACCCGTATACCATTATGGTTATAGTTTAGGTTAATAAGTCTAATAGCATTGATTTTACTCATCTTCACTCACCCCAAGTACCCTTAATACTCTCTTATAATTTCTTTTGTTTAGTAAATTATAATCCATCATTTGATCTAGCTTTTTTGTTGTTTTAATCATGTCATCTTCTTCTATATAGTCTATTAAGTTTTGACCTTGTAAAAACTTTAATAAGTTATAAATAAAACCTTCCTTAGTAGTCCTTGCTCTTGAACCTTTATCTTCACTTCTTAATGCCTCAAAGGCCTCTAACATATTGGAAAATGCTAGTCCATCTATATCTTCCATATCCTCATCTGATTTTTCTACCCCTTCTTTTAAACGGTCTGATATACTATTTAAAAGATCACCTGCCCTTAAGTAGTCTCTGGTCTTGCTGCTACTACCTTGTCCATCATAAAATTCTACTAATAGGGTCAATATGGCAAATTGGGATAAGTAATAGTCCTTGTCAGTGGCATTGGATTTACAAAGAATTAATTTCAGGTTTTGCTTGGAAAAACCTAAATGATTATTATCCTCATTAGGTATAAGATATATAACATTTCCATAACGCTCAATCAAGCTTTTGGATATTTCTCCATATCTTTTTACCAAATTCATTACATTTTCATTTTCTGTATATGCCTTATATAGTGTAAGTTGGTCCTCTTCCCTTAGTTGACGATATTCTAATAAGTGATAGAAGATCCTTTGGCTTAAAGTTATTTCCTCTAATTCAAATTTCATTTTCCCACCTCCAAGACCTATTCTACTTGAAAACTTATGTTTGAGCAGTAAATTCTCTTAGATACACCTAGGTAGTTCTTTACGCCTTCAAATATTACTCTAGTGTTATCATTTTTTTTATAGACCTTTATGAATTTTATTTTTGATAAATTTGGATAATAATCCATAAGTTTAAGTATGCTTTCATTTAGTTGGAAATCTAGGGATGTATTTTCAATAATATGGTCTTTACGCTCTTTTTTTAATTCATCAATATAGATCTCTTGATTTTTAACCAGTTCTATTATCACTTCTTTGAAAATTTCCACATTAGGAATAAGGTCCGAATAATCCCCTTGTAAATCTTCTTTTAAGTCCATTAAACTAATACTGGTTTTGCTTTTTGCACTGTCTAAAATAATCAAAAGAGACTTATTGTATAATCCTAATATTTCCTTCCGTTTTGCTATTTGTTCCTCTTGCCAATTATCATGATCAAAGGATAATATCTCCTCATCATCTTCCACTTGTTTTTTTCTAATTGGTTTTTGAATTTCTACAGATTTGTTTATATTATAAATTTTGGACAAGTCATTATTTAATAAGGGCCTTAGGAAGTACTCTATATCCTTCAAATATAATGGGTTTTCTAAGACCTTATCATATAGTTCACTTCGAAGATTAAATCTTTTTATAAGTGTCATTTGAGATAAGTCTTCTAGTTCTTTAGTATATAGGGATTTTAGTTCAAAATGGGTCTTTAGTATTTGTTGGTGTTCATCTATGGATCGACTTAAGTATCCTTCAATTATTTTTAAATTCGAAAGGTTTTCTGAATCTATTTCATCTAGTTTTTTTATATTAATATTTTGTTCTTCTAATTCCTGTACTCTTTCCCTGATATTTTCCCTGTATCCTGAGAATTTCTTACTTGTTTCTCCTATGATTTCCAGATTGTTTTCCAACATTTCCTTATAATCTAATATTGAGTAGCTTAAGGCATTTTGTTTAATCCGTCTCATGGCTCCCCTGATGTTTTGATACTGTATACGCAATTGATTAAATATATTTTTCACATCATCTACTGCCTTGTCATAGGATGCTTTTTCAATATGAAGTTTAAAGATCATTTCATGGATGGTAAGTAACATGTTTCCTTCCATTTCCAATGTTGATAACATTAAATTATATCCATCTTCTGTCAAATAATAGGAGGTTCTTTTTACATCATTATCAATATATATAGACTTATTGCCGATAAAACTTATATGTATGCTCTTGTATTCATCTTCTTGGAAATCATATCCTTGAAAATACATTACCTTGCCTTGATTACCTAGTATTATATTTACTATAAAATCTGCTAACTCTTTACAGTCTTCATAGGTAAGGGGTTTGTTTAGGCTTTTCATATTTATTATGTCTATAAATCCTCCTATATCATCCATAGTACATGGTTCATCTTTTAGGGACTGTTCCATAATAAATAATAGGACTGCAAATATCATATTTGTCTGCTCAAAAAAATCTTCAAAGCCATATTGTTTCCATGTAGTTTTAGACATGCTATTTTTAAATAAAAACGCATAGGTGCCTATACTTTTCATCCGCTTTGGAAAGTTGTTTAAAAAAGAAAGTTCCATAAAACCCTCCTAAAAATCACTCTTGTTCATTATTTCTTGGGGTATATATTTATTATTACCCAATATATGCAGAATGTCTGCTTTTTCTTTATCATCAAAAAAGTTGAGAAAAACATTTCCAATATTTTTATTTTGCCCTAATTTCATATTTGGCAGATTATTGTGATCTGCTTTTTTTAGCATGTGGATATATGCTTCTATAAAGGGTTTAATAGGTATATTCTTTTTAAATGCCTTACTCAATTGCTCAAATATAAGTATACCCTCATAATCCAAATCTCCGAAATATAATATTTTATTGGACTTATCTTCTAAGTATGGTTCTACACAAAATGTGAAATCCCTGAAGGATTTAATAATGCCTTTGCCTTTCCCATATATTAAAGTACCTATAGGTAAGCCTAATATAGTATTATTTTTATTTATCAGGTGCCTTCGTAGGCTATAAAATGTGTCTTTGTTTTCTAGTATAAGTATATTTTGGGGAGTGTTTTTATGGTGGGAGTAGTAAGACAAAGGTTCAGTTGTTTCATAAATATTTAAGTCCACTAAAGATAAACCCAAGTTTTTTAGGACCTTTATCCCACCTTCTTCTTTTAAATACTTTTCTCTAGCCCAGATATCAAAACTTCTTTCATTTAATGACATTGATTCATTTAAGCTCTTGCCATTATAAGATAGGTACTTGCTTAACTTTAAAATGTATTCCCTGTCACCTATATATTTATCTAGATTATTTAAGTAATAGTCTACTTTTAGACTGGTATGAATTTTGTATAAAAGTTCACTTTCATACTTGCTTTTATCTAAGTCTTCATAATTTACCCAATATCTATTGTATAAGGCAGGAGTTTTACCATTAGTTCCGGAACTTATTATAGGCTCTATATCTCCCTTTTCTATATACTGGAATATAAAATCTACAAGTTTATTATATTCTACTAATTTATAAACTCTAGCTATTTCATCTAAGCTTATCTTTTTTTTGCCGGCATTTCTAATAGCCTTCATAGTATCAACTCCTAAACATAAAATCCCCACTAACTTTCTCAAAATATTATTCTTATTATAACATAATAAAA
>CAYMVC010000052.1:0-3521 GCA_964393755.1 uncultured Eubacteriaceae bacterium
TTGTGTTTTTAATCAAAAATGTGTTTTTTGAAAATAGCGAAGAGAAGACAGATATTTTAGTCAAAGACGGTGTCTTTGCAAAAATAGGACCAGATATTTCCCCTGAGCCAGGTATGGAAGTCATAGATGGTGAAGGATGTATGGTATTACCCCAATTTATAGAATCCCATATTCACCTTGATTCTACATTAACTGCTGGGGACCCAAATTGGAATATGTCTGGGACCCTATTTGAAGGGATAGCAAGATGGGCAGAAAGAAAGGAAAAGTTATCTGTAAAGGATGTTAAAGATAGGGCAAGAAATACCATTAGAAATCAGGCAGCCAATGGTATAGGCCATGTACGTACCCATGTGGATGTGACTGATCCAAAATTAATAGCTATGGAAGCCCTATTAGAATTACGGGAAGAACTTAAGGATGAGGTAAATGTACAAATAGTCGCCTTCCCCCAGGAAGGGATATTAAGTTTTCCCAATGGCAAGGAATTAATGGAGAATGCTGCAAAAATGGGTTGTGATGTTATAGGTGCCATTCCCCACTTTGAATTTACCCGGGAATATGGGGTAGAGAGCCTGAACTTTGCAATGCAGTTGGCTGAAAAGTATGACCTTTTGGTAGATGTTCATTGTGATGAAATAGATGATGAACAATCCCGATTTGTTGAAACTTTAGCCACTAGGACCTATGAATCAGGAATGGGGGATAAGGTTACAGCCAGTCATACTACTTCTATGCACTCCTTTAATAATGCATATGCTTCTAAGTTGTTTAGAATATTAAGGATGAGTAATATGAATTTTATAGCTAACCCGTTGGTGAATATTCACCTGCAAGGTAGATTTGATACCTATCCAAAGAGAAGGGGAGTTACCAGGGTAAAAGAATTAGTTGCAGATGGTATTAATGTATCCTTTGGCCATGATGATGTATTTGACCCATGGTATCCATTGGGAGAAGGCAACATGAGGGATGTAGTCCATATGGGATTACATGTCTGTCAAATGATGGGTTATGAGGAAATACTCCACTCCCATAACTTTATTACCCATAATGCTGCTAAAACCCTTAGCCTTGGAGACAGTTATGGAATTAAAGAGGGTAACCCTGCCAGCTTTATAGTATTAAATTCTAATAATTTCTATAATGCCTTGAATCAGAAAAAGGAAGTACTTTATAACTTTACTAAGGGCAAATTGATTGCCAAGACTGCACCAGCTAAGAAGGAAACCTTATTCTAATCTTAGCCTAAAGGGGTAAATCATTAAATTGATTTACCCTCTTTACTTTTTTTGATAATAAGATGGTATAATAAAAGTGAAACTGGTTTCAAAGTGAGGTGAAATAATGGCAAATATCAGAGAGGTGGCTAGACAGGCTGGAGTATCAGTGGCAACAGTTTCCAGGGTATTAAACCATCCTGAAAGTGTTTCTCCATCTACAATGGAGTTAGTCTTAGAAACAATGAAGGAGATGGATTATACTCCAAATGCCTTTGCTAGAAGCCTAGCTCTAAACCGCTCCAGTTCCATAGGACTTCTTATCCCCAATATACTAAATCCCCTATATCCTCAGGTAGCAAAGGGGGTGGAGGATGTGGCCCACCAAAAGGGATACAATGTACTACTTTGTAATACAGAGGAAGATAGGGAAAAGGAAGAGGATTACCTGGATATGTTAATAGAAAATAGAGTTGGAGGACTTGTATTAACTGCAAGCCTTTTAGAAAAAAAAGAATTGGAAAAACTAAAAAAAATAAAAATGCCCTTTGTATTAGTAGGAAGGAACATTGAAGAATTAGATTCAAACATGGTATTTACTGATTATAAATTAGGGGCCTATCAAATTACCCAACACCTTATAGAAACAGGTCATACCAAAATAGCCCATATAGAGGGAGCTCCCTACCATAAGGAAAGCCTAGAAAAAAGGCTAGGTTATGAAAAGGCCTTGAAGGAGTCGGGGCTTCCATTAGTAGAGAGATATATAGTGGAAGGCAATAATGAAATAGAAAGCGGTTATATAGGGACTAAAAAATTGTTAAAGGAGGGGGATAGACCGGATGCTATTTTTGCAGCTAATGATTTAATGGCTATCGGTGCTATAGAAGCCCTAAAGGATAGCGGTTTAAAAATCCCATCAGATATGGGAATAGTAGGCTTTGATGATATAAACATGTCTACCTTAATTGAACCTAAGCTAACTACAATTTCCCAGCCCATATATAAGATGGGTTTAATTGCAGCAAGGTTGCTATTTGAAAACATAGAAAATAATTCAGAAGATAATATTAGCCAAAAAATATTTATTCAACCTAGATTGATGGTTAGAAGGTCTTGTGGTCATGAAGATCGGGTAAGAGAAATTTTTAATTAGGAGAGTGTTAGTATGGATTTATCGGTAAATTTTATAGGTTTATCCCTAAAGAACCCTATCCTATTATCAGCTGGACCTTTGACAGATAGTGGAAAGATGATTAAAAAGGCGGTTGAGGCTGGTGCGGGAGCAGTTGTTACTAAAACCATTGCCAATGAGATACGACCTAATGTTAGACCACGTTTACACATGACTGGAAGTAGTTTAAACAATATTGAATTATATAGTGACTTTTCCCTTGAAGACTGGGAATATGAAATAGCCTATGCAAAAAAACACGGGGCAATTGTAATAGCCAATATCCTAGGTCACACCCCTTCAGAGATTGCCTATATTGGCAGAAAGGTAGAAAGGTTTGGAGCAGATGCCATTGAATTAGGGGTATCCTGCCCCCATGGAGAAGGCTTGGAGGGGGTAGCTTCCGAACCTTCTAAATTATATCAATTTACCAAGGCCGTAGTTGAAAAGGTGAAAATCCCCATTATAGTAAAACTTTCCTCCAATGTAGCAAATATAGTAAAATTAGCTAAGGCTGCTGAAAAAGCAGGTGCTTCTGCTATCAGTGGAGTTGATACTGTACGTTCTATAGCTGGTGTTGATATAGAAAAGGGCCAGGCCCTTCTACCAACTTATGGGGGGTATTCAGGGGAAGCCATTCGCCCTATAGGACTAGCTGCTATGGCTTCTGTATCCCAGGCAACTGCTATTGCAACCAGTGGTATAGGAGGAATTTCAAACTATAAACATGTATTAGAATACATGATGTTAGGATGCTCAGTAGTACAGATCTGTACCTCCATTTTAATACATGGCTATGATAGAATAGGGGAGATTCTTAGAGATTTGGAAAATTGGATGGATGATCATGGCTATGAAAGTTTTGATACAATTAAGGGAAGGGCCCTATCCTCTCTAAAATCCTTTGAAGAAATTAAGGTGGAACCCTATGTTGCTAAAGTTAAAACTGTATGTAGAGATTCCCAATGCGAAGAATGTATCCACCATTGTTTCTATGGTGCTATCAAATGGATGGATGGGCAGATTGCAATTAACAGTGAAAAATGCACTGGCTGTGGACTATGTATAGGTGTTTGCCCCAAAAACCTATTAGAATTAAGTTGGAAGGAATAAGGAGAAATAATAAA
>CAYMVC010000052.1:3531-8554 GCA_964393755.1 uncultured Eubacteriaceae bacterium
ATAAATGTCAATTTTAAAGGGTTTAAAGTCATTAAGGGAAGAAAACTTATGTTCTTTTCATATGCCTGGCCATAAGGGAAGGACTAAGTTTCCTGAAATAATGTCCGATATAGGACAAATAGATATTACTGAAATACCTGGAAGTGACAATTTACATAAAGCCCAGGGAATGATTAAAGAAGCTCAGGAGAAGGCTGCAAAGATCTTTGGGGCAGAAAGAACTTACTTCCTAATCAATGGAACCACCGGTGGTATTTTATCTATGATATTATCCCAATGTAGACCTAAGGATAAGGTCCTAGTACCCCGAAATTGCCACAGGTCAGTATGGAATGGCTTGATTCTAGGGGATCTAGTACCAGTCTATATCCAGCCTAAGGTCCACCCACAAACAGGAATTGGGCTTTCTATTTCTCTAGGGGATGTGGAGGAAAAGCTAAGGGACCAGCCTGATATTAAGGCTGCCATAATAACCTATCCCACCTATTATGGGACTTGTAGTGATTTGAAAAAGATTGGGGACCTACTTCATTCTGAGAATAAATTATTATTGGTAGATGAGGCCCATGGGGCACATTTTGCCTTCCATAAGGACCTACCTATAACAGCTTTAGAAGCTGGGGGTGATATTGTGGCCCAGAGTACCCATAAGACACTGTCCTCATTTACCCAATCCTCTATGCTTCATATAGGAAATAGTAGGGAATGTTCCCTTGATCAATTGGAGATATTTCTAGGATTATTACAATCAACTAGCCCCTCCTATCCCCTTATGGCATCCTTAGAATTTGCGGCCTTGGAAGCTGAGAGGGAAGGATATAGGAAATGGGATAATATACTCCAATGGAATCAAAGGGCAGCAGAGAAGATTTCCAGGGAAACATCCTTTAGAATCTTAGGTAAGGACTTAATAGGGAAATATGGGGTGGTTGACTATGATTTCAGCCGTTTTCTTATAGATGTATCACCATTAGGGCTTTTCGGTACGGAAGTGGACAGAATACTAAGAAAGAATTTTGGTATTCAGGTGGAATTATCTGATTATTATCATATTTTAGCAATGACTGGTATGGGAACAAAAGAGAATGATATTGAGAGGTTTACAAGGGGACTAATAGAAATATATAATCAATATAAGGGGCAAGAAAAGAAAAATGAATATCTCCAATTACCTTTAATTAAAGAAAAAGTAGTATTATCTCCTAGGGAGGCAGTATATTCACCAGAGGAAAAGGTAATATTTGAGGAAGCTATGGGAAGAATTAGTAAGGAGTTTATTATACCTTATCCTCCAGGCATCCCTATTATCTTACCGGGGGAAATGATTAGCCAGGATATTATAGACAGGGTAAATCATATAAAGTCTTGGGGGGGAGAGATTATAGGCACCCAGGATAAGCATCTAAATACTATAAATGTAATTGCTTAAAACTAGTGAAGAGGGGTTTAGACATGAAAGCCAATAAAAGGGGTAGTTTAATTGTTATAGAAGGGGTGGACGGAAGTGGAAAGGAAACCCAGACTAAGAAGTTATATGATAGACTGAAGGGGAAAGGGGTACCTATTAAGAAAATATCATATCCCAGGTATGATAAGGAATCCTCCACCTTAATTAAAATGTATTTAAGGGGTGACTTTGGTGATAAAGCTGATGATGTAAGCCCGTATATAGCATCCACCTTTTATGCTTTGGACCGGTATGCCTCTTACAAGGAGGATTATGAAGGCTTTTATAAAGAAGGTGGTCTGGTATTAGCAGACCGGTATACTACTTCTAATATGTTTCATCAGGGAGGTAAAATAACCGATCCCCGGGAGAGAGAAAAGTTTTTAGATTGGCTATGGGACTATGAATTTAATTTATATGGATTACCTGTACCAGATCTAGTATTTTTCTTGGATATTCCCCTAGATATAAATACAAAGCTTAGGAAAGGTAGGCTGAATAAGTTTACTGGAGAATCTAAACAGGATATTCATGAGGTGGATGGGGAATATTTAAAAAGATCCTATGAAAATGCCCTGGCTTTAGTGAATAAATATGGTTGGGAGACCATTTCTTGTATAAAAGATGGTAGTCTAAAAACAAGAGATGAAATCCATGAAGAAATATTTAATAGGCTTATAGAATTTATTGATAATAAGAGATAGTAAGTCTATCCCAAATTTAAAGGAGGGAAATTAAATGAAAATGGTAATTGCCATTGTGCAAAATGAAGATGCTAATTTACTTACAGAGGCATTGATGGAAAATCACTTCAGTGTGACAAAGCTGGCTACCACTGGAGGATTTTTAAGGGTAGGAAATACCACCCTCTTAATCGGAGTAGAAGATGACCAGGTTGAAAAGGTTATTGACTTAGTAAAGGAAGTGGCAAAATGCAGGGAACAAATTATTACCACTACCACTCCTTCTGCCTACGGTTCTGAAATGTTTTCCACCTATCCTGTGAAGGTCCAGGTGGGAGGAGCTACTATTTTTGTAGTAGATGTGGAGCGTTTTGAAAAAATATAACAATTATTTTAAGGAAATAATTGGCCAGCAGAAGGTTGTAGATGGTTTGACCCAAGCAGTAAATAGTAATTCTGTCTTCCATAGCTATATTTTTTCAGGTCCTAAGGGTAGCCAAAGGACAAGGATGGCATATTCCTTTGCAAAGACATTATTGTCAAAGGATAAGCCATCCTATACTGATTCAAGGGTTGAAGATAATAACCACCCTGACCTTATTAATATATTTCCCCAGGGTGCCAGTGTTAAGATCAAGCAAATAAGGGAAGACCTGGTGGGGGATATTCTTATAAAACCCTTTGAATCTAAGTATAAGATCTATATTATCCACCAGGCACATACCATGGGGGTACAAGCACAAAATGCACTCCTTAAAACCTTGGAGGAAACACCAAGGTATGGGGTTATAATACTGATAACCGATAGCCTTTCAGCCCTTTTACCTACGATAATTTCTCGCAGTCAATCTTATAAATTCTTACCCCTAAAGGATGAAGCCATTGAAAAGTATCTTCAAAATATCCAGGGTATTTCCCAGTCTAAAGCAAGGGAAATTTCACTGCTGGCAAATGGTAGTATTGAAAGGGCAACTAAAATAGAGCAAGGGGATGAAAGCTTACAGAAAAGACAGGACCTCTTGGAAAAACTTCTTAGAATTGTAAAGGATAGGGATATTGTAGCAGTTTTTACAACAGCTGAATATTTAAGGGATCAAAAAGATAGGCAAGAAGAATTTCTGGATTTTCTTATATTGTGGTTTCGAGATATTTCCCTTTTTAAGGAACTAGGGGATAATAAGTGGCTAATCCATAAGGAATATAAAAATTTATTAGAAGAATTCTCATATTATTTATCAGACAAACAAATTAATGATATAATAGAAGGGGTAAATACAATAAAAAATAATAGGAGGTTTAATATAAATTTTCAATTAAATATGGAAACCTTACTACTAAGAATCCAGGAGGAATAATTCATGTATACAGTTGTAGGGATTAGGTTCAAAAAGGCGGGCAAGATATACTATTTTGACCCCCTTGATATAGACTTAGAAGTTGGAGATTGTGCTATAGTAGAAACAGCCCGGGGTGTTGAATTTGGAGAAGTAGTCCTTGGTCCTAAAAAAGTAACCGAGGAAGAAATAGTTGCCCCTATTAAGCCTGTTCTTAGAAAAGCACTGGAAGAGGATCAGGAAAAGGCAAAGGAAAATAGAGAAAAGGAAAAAGAAGCCTTAGTTATTTGCCAAGAAAAGGTGGAAAAGCATAATCTGGAAATGAAACTAATAGATGTGGAATACACCTTTGATAAGAACAAAATAATATTTTACTTTTCCGCAGAGGGTAGGGTGGATTTTAGAGAACTGGTAAAGGATTTGGCAGCTGTCTTTAAGACCAGGATAGAATTAAGGCAAATAGGTGTGCGAGACGAGGCCAAAATGCTTGGTGGTATTGGACCCTGTGGTGTAACCTTATGTTGTTCAACCTGGTTAGGGGACTTTGAGCCTGTATCAATCAGGATGGCCAAGGAGCAATCCTTGTCCTTAAATCCCAATAAGATATCAGGAATATGTGGTCGTCTTCTATGTTGTTTAAAATATGAGCAGGATGCATATGAAGATGCAAGAGACAGATTGCCTAACGAAGGAGATAGGGTAAAGACTCCAGATGGATTAGGAGAAATAATAGAAGTTAATTTAATTCAGGAAACAATTAAGGTTAAGTTAAAGGGAGAAGAGGTTGAAATAAAGGAATTTAAGGCTAAGGATATAGAAGTTATAGAAAGAAAGACCAGGGAAAACAATAGTTGTTGTGGGGGAGAAAATGGCAGTGGATGTTGTAATAAATAAGATTTAAATATTTTGCTTTTAGTCTTCACATTTTCTTATTTATATGTTTAAATATTAACAGAGCTATTCATTACCTGTGGGGAGGTGAATTTTTATGGCATATTTTATAAATGACGATTGTATCAGTTGTGGGGCATGTGAACCAGAATGTCCTACTGGAGCAATTACAGAAGGGGAAGACAAGTATGTGATAGACCCAGAGACATGTATTGATTGCGGGGCATGTGCAGATGTTTGCCCAACAGATGCACCAAATCCAGCATAAACTACTTAACAATTAAAAGGATCCTTAGGGTCCTTTTTCTTTAGAGAAAACTTACCCACAAATTGTGGATAAAACACTATATTTTGTGGGTAACCTATAGATTATCCACAATATGTTCTATAAGGGTGATTTTATGATTGAAAAAATTCCATTAACGGATGAGGAAAGAATAGATGATTTACAAATAAAGGGGCTAAGGATAATTCAAAACGCCAAAAAATTTTGCTTTGGTATAGATGCTGTCTTGTTAGCAAACTTTGCTGGCCAGGATATGGGGAGTGATTGTAAGGTCCTGGATTTAGGCACCGGTACAGGAATTATTCCCCTATTGATATATGGAAAAGCCATGGCTAAAAGCATTGTAGGGCTAGAGATACAAGAGGATATGGTGACAATGGCC
>CAYMVC010000053.1:0-5985 GCA_964393755.1 uncultured Eubacteriaceae bacterium
TACTATAGGAATTTTCTTTTTAATACAAAAATATATGAAAAAGAAAGACACCATATTCTTCTAGTGAAGCATAGGGGATGAAGCATAGGGGACGGTTCTTTTTGCTTCACTCCACTAAAATATTGGCTTTGAAGCATAGGGGATGGTTCTTTTTAAGTATCTTGTTCAAATCCTTGATTTGTCACAAAGAACTTACTAAGGTAAATTTTAATAACTAAAGTTTCAAATTATTCCACTGAAATATCGGCTTCGCCGATTTCTTTTTTTGCTATAAAATAATTAAAATGGTAAAATAATTAAATAATGATACTTAATAGAGGTGAGGGAATGGCACACTTTTTAGAAAAGATATTTGGTAATCTTAATGACAAAGAAGTAAATAAATTAATGAAAAGGGTAGAAGAAATAGAGGTATTGGAGCCGGAAATTGAAAAGCTAACAGATGATGACCTTAAAAATAAAACCCTGGAATTTAAGGAAAGACTTAAAAATGGTGAAACTCTTGAAGACATTTTAAATGAGGCCTTTGCTGTAGTGAGAGAAGCCTCCCGAAGGGTTCTTAAAATGCGTCATTTTCCCGTCCAATTATTAGGGGGTTTAGTATTACATCAGGGAAGAATTGCTGAAATGAAGACCGGAGAGGGAAAAACCCTGGTGGCTACCCTGCCCGCTTATCTAAATGCTCTAGAAGGGGAAGGGGTTCACATTGTCACAGTTAATGATTATCTGGCAAAAAGGGATAGCCAGTGGATGGGGGAGGTCTACAGATTTTTAGGCTTAGAAGTGGGTCTAATAGTCCATGGCTTAGATTTTGATCAGAGAAGAAATGCCTATGAAGCAGATATTACCTATGGTACTAATAATGAATTTGGTTTTGACTACCTAAGGGATAATATGGTTACCTACAGGGAAGGGATGGTTCAGCGAAAACTAAACTATGCAATTATTGACGAAGTGGATAGTATTTTAATAGATGAGGCAAGGACACCCTTAATTATATCCGGTAGTGGGGACAAAAGCACAAAACTCTACGATTTAGCAGATAGTTTTGTAGGTCGTTTAAAGAATGAAAAACATTTTAACATAGACGAGAAAGCACACACTGTTGTATTAACTGAAGAGGGAGATAATTTAGCAGAAAAGGCTTTTGGCTTAGAAAACCTGGCAGATCCAGAGAATATGGAAATATCCCATCACATAAATCAGGCTTTAAAGGCATATCATTTAATGAAAAAAGACATAGACTATGTTATTAAGGATGGAGAGGTAATAATAGTAGATGAATTTACCGGAAGATTGATGTTTGGTAGAAGGTACAGTGATGGTCTCCACCAGGCTATTGAAGCCAAGGAAAGGGTAAAGATAGCCAGGGAATCTAAAACTTTAGCAACTATTACATTCCAGAATTACTTTAGAATGTTTAAGAAACTTTCAGGTATGACCGGTACAGCTAAAACTGAGGAAGAGGAATTCAAGGCTCTATATGGGATGGATGTATTGGTAATCCCCACCAATAAGCCAATGATTAGGGAAGATTATTCCGATGTGATCTATAAGAATGAAAGGGGAAAATTCAATGCTATTATCCAGGAAATCAAGGAAAGAAATGCTAAGGGCCAACCAGTCTTGGTTGGAACTATCTCCATAGAAAAATCAGAGGAATTAAGTAAGGCACTAAAAAAGCAGGGAATTAGTCACCAGGTATTAAATGCCAAGTACCATGAACAGGAAGCGGAGATAATAACCCAAGCCGGACAAAGGGGCATGGTGACCATTGCCACAAATATGGCAGGTAGGGGGACCGATATTGTCTTAGGGGAAGGAGTTAAGGACCTAGGCGGTCTTCATATAATCGGTACTGAAAGACATGAAAGTAGGCGGATTGACAACCAGCTTAGGGGTCGTTCTGGTAGACAGGGGGATGAGGGTTCCAGTAGATTTTATATCTCCCTCGAAGATGATTTAATGAGACTATTTGGATCTGAAAGGGTTTTAGGATTAGTGGAAACCTTAGGGCTAGAAGAGGATCAACCCATAGAACATGGTATGCTGACTAAGGGCATAGAAAATGCCCAGAAAAAAGTAGAGGCAAGAAACTTCAATATTAGAAAACATGTACTCCAATATGATGATGTAATGAATAAACAAAGGGAAGTTATATACAAACAGCGTAGAATGGTGTTAGAAGGGGAAGATATAAAGGACCAAATTTCTGCTATGTTAGAATCCTTTATTAGTGACTATGTGGAACTCTATACTAATAATAGTACTTATTTTGAAGAGTGGGACCTACAGGGGCTTTGGGACTTTATGGAGAATTCTATATTGCCAAAGGGGTATTTAAGGATTCCAGAATTAGAACAATCTAGGGATGAACTTAAGGAAATAATATTGAAGGCAGCCCAGGAGGTCTATAGTAAAAAGGAAGCAAAAATCGGGTCTGACCAAATGAGGGAATTGGAAAGGGTAATATTATTACAGGTAGTAGATAATAAGTGGATGGACCATATTGATGCCATGGACCAATTAAAACAAGGTATAGGTCTCCGGGCTTATGGTCAGGTAGATCCTGTTCAGGCATATACCCATGAAGGATTTAATATGTTTGAAGAAATGAATCAAAATATCCAGGAGGATACCTTAAAATACTTATTTCATATAGAAATAAATAAATTACCCCAAGCTAAAAAGGACTTGGAAGTGGAAAACCTCTCCACAAATAAAGAAGAGGCTACTAAAGGCACACCTATAGTAAAGAAGGATAAGGTGGGAAGAAATGATCCCTGTCCCTGTGGCAGTGGGAAGAAATATAAGAAATGTTGTGGAAAGTAGGGTGAATGTTTTGGATTTTTTAATCATAGAAGAATACAAACAAAAATTAGAAGACCTAAATAAATCTATAGAAGAATTAAGGGTGTCTCTTTGACATTTCCAATAAGATAACTGAAGTAGGTAAATTAGAAGAGGAAATGGCAAAGCCTGAAATTTGGGATGATAGCCAAAAGGCCCAGGCTTTGGCTAAGAGAAATAAGCAAGTCCAAAGTTCTATTAATAGATTTAAAAAATTGGAAGAGGGTATTTCTGAACTAGGAGTCTTTATTGAATTACTTATTGAAGAAAAAGAATATTCTCTCCAAGGGGATATAGATGAAGCCTTAAAGGATTTAGTGGAAAGTGTAGAAGAATTGACCTTGGAAACCCAATTAAGGGGTAAATACGACCATTCTAATGCAATCTTGTCTTTCCACGCAGGGGCTGGAGGAACTGAGGCACAGGACTGGGTGGAAATGTTAATTAGGATGTATACCCGGTGGGCAGAGAAAAAAGGTTTTAGTGTAGAAACGTTAGACTTTCTTTCAGGAGATGAGGCAGGTGTAAAAAGTGCCAGCCTATTGATTGAAGGGGAAAATGCCTATGGTTATTTAAGATCAGAAAAGGGAGTTCATAGACTTATTAGAATTTCTCCCTTTGATACCTCAAGAAAACGCCATACCTCCTTTGCATCCCTTGATGTTATGCCGGAAATAGATGATGATATTCAGGTGGATATAAAACAGGAGGACTTAAGGATTGATACCTATCGTTCAGGTGGTGCAGGGGGTCAACATGTGAATAAGACTGACTCAGCTATTCGTATTACCCATTTACCCACCGGCATTGTGGTTCAATGTCAAAATGAACGTTCCCAGCATACTAATAAAGAAACAGCACTAAAAATGTTAAAGGGTAAACTACTGGAATTAAAGGAAGAGGAACAAAAGGAAAAAATAGAAGACTTGGCCGGGGAATATAATCAAATTGCCTGGGGCAGTCAAATTCGCACCTATACATTTCAACCATACACCTTGGTAAAGGACCACCGAACTAATGAGGAAATAGGTAATGTTCAAGGGGTAATGGATGGAGATATAGACCCTTTTATAAATGCCTATTTAAATAAGAAGAATAAAGGGATTTAATAGGTCTTATCAAGCCAGTTTTTCCAAATAAAATAGGAGGTAATATTTTGAAGCCTTTAATTGGTTTAACCTGTTCAACTGACAGAGAATTGCAACATAAGGAAAACTATTATATTGATGCTGTAAAGGGTGCAGGGGCTATCCCATTGCTGATACCAGTCTTTACATCATCTGAGAAAGATCTTAGCCAATTGTTGGAAAGAATTGATGGGGTAATTTTAACAGGGGGAGACGATATTCATCCTATCCACTATGGGGAAGAGCCAAAACAGGGATTAGGTCAGGTTTATCCTGAACGGGATGAAATGGAAATGGCCTTGACCATAGCCTGTATTCGGCAGGAAACCCCTATACTAGGCATTTGCCGAGGTTTACAGATAATGAATGTCACCTTTGGAGGGGACCTCTACCAGGATATCTACCGCCAAATGCCTGGAAGGGACTTATTATTACACAATCAAAATATAGATGGAGAATTTGGCAATCATTCTATAGATATAGACGGTAATAGTTTCCTATATGATATATACAGACAAAAAATAGGTTGGGTAAATTCCTTCCACCACCAGGCTATTAGAAATTTATCTTCAGCCTTAAAGGCTATAGCTTGGAGTAAGGATGGGATTATAGAGGCGGCTATTCATAAGGACTTTCCAAATGTTTTCGGTGTCCAGTGGCATCCGGAAAAAATGTGGGATAAGGATGTCTTTTCTAAAAAACTTTTAGAATACTTTGTTGGCCTCTGCAAAACAGAACTATTTATATAATATAATACTACGGGAGCAGGCAAAGGCCTGCTCTAACTAATGAGAGGAAGTTTCAAATATGGATAAAATTATCAAGATATTAGGACAGGAACTTAAGATTAGACAAGACCAGGTAAGTAAAACCATAGAACTCATAGATGAGGGCAATACCATTCCCTTTATAGCCAGGTACCGTAAGGAAATGACTGGTGGTTTAAGTGATGAAATATTAAGGGATTTAGATGAAAGACTTACATATCTGAGGAATTTACAGGCTAGGAAGGAAGAGGTTATACGGCTAATTGATGAACAGGGAAAGCTTACAGAAGAATTAAGACGAGAAATAGAAGGCAGCCAAGTACTACAAAAAGTGGAAGACCTATATAGACCTTTTAGGCCAAAGAGAAGCACCAGGGCAATAAAGGCAAAGGAAAAGGGTTTAGAACCCCTGGCAGAATTAATATTAAATCAGGATATTCTAGAGGGAAGCTTGGAGGAATTGGCAAAACCCTTTATTAATGAGGAATTAGAAGTTAATACTATAGAAGAGGCCTTCCAAGGAGCAAATGATATTATCGCAGAACTTATATCGGATAATGCTAAATACAGAGAAACTATTAGAAATTTAAACCTTAATAAAGGAAGTATAAACTCTATTGCCATTGATGACCAGGTCCAATCAGTTTATGAAATATATTATGATTTTACCCAGGCTGTTAAGGCAATTGCCAACCATAGGGTCTTGGCAATAAATAGGGGGGAAAAGGAAAAAGTATTAAGGGTAAAACTTCTAAGTCCAGATGAAGAAATATTAAGATACTTATTAGGAAATATTATCACTAATGAAAGGGCTATAACCAAGGGCCTATTACAGGAAGCCATTGAAGATAGCTATAAAAGGCTGATAGCCCCCTCCATAGAAAGGGAGATAAGAAATATCCTTACTGAAAATGCAGAGGAGGAGGCTATCAAGGTATTTGGCAAAAATACAAAGCCCCTTCTAATGATTCCACCCCTAAAGGATGCCAGGGTAATGGCAATAGACCCAAGTTTTAGAACAGGCTGTAAATTAGCTATATTAGATGAAACAGGGAAGCTATTGGATTATGTAACCATCTATCCAAATGCACCCCATAATAAGGTGGAGGAATCTAAAAAAGTAATGAAGGCACTTATAGATAAGTATGATATAGATATTATTCCTATAGGCAATGGTACTGCCTCCAGGGAAACTGAACTTATAGTAGCTCAAATGTTACAGGAAATTGATAGGGAGGTTT
>CAYMVC010000053.1:5995-8521 GCA_964393755.1 uncultured Eubacteriaceae bacterium
TGTCAGTGAAGCTGGGGCCTCAGTATATTCTGCATCCAAGCTGGCAAATCAGGAATATCCTGATCTGGATGTATCTATCAGGGGTGCCATATCCATAGGAAGAAGACTTCAGGACCCATTGGCAGAACTAGTAAAGATAGATCCTAAGAGCATTGGTGTAGGTCAATACCAACATGATTTAAATCAAAATAAGCTAAGTGAAAGCCTAAAAAATGTGGTGGAGGATTGTGTAAATACAGTAGGTGTGGACTTAAATACTGCCACCCCTTCCCTACTACAATATGTTTCAGGAATTACCCCTAGTATTGGTAAAAACATTGTAAAATATCGGGAGGAAAAGGGTAGGTTTAATAATAGGAAAGAATTAATGGAAGTTAGTAGGTTGGGGGATAAGGCATTTGAACAATGCGCAGGATTTTTAAGAATATCCAAGGGAGACAATCCTTTAGATAATACGGCAGTCCACCCTGAATCCTACCATATAGCAAAGGAGCTACTTGATAGATTAGGCTATACCAGCCATGATATTGTAGAAGGGAATATTAAAGATATAGAAGAAAGGATAGGAAAGTTAGGCGGCAGTAATTCATCAGGATTAAGGACTTTGGCTGAAGAATTAGAGGTGGGTTCCCCTACTTTAAAGGATATTGTGGAAGAAGTAAAAAAACCAGGTAGGGACCCTAGGGAGGAAATGCCTAAACCTATTTTTAGAAGGGATGTTCTAAAAATGGAAGACCTAAAGCAGGATATGATAATGACAGGGACTGTCAGGAATGTGGTGGACTTTGGTGCCTTTGTGGATATTGGAGTGAAGCAGGACGGCTTAGTCCATATATCCCAATTAAGTAATAAATTTGTTAAAAACCCTATGGAAGTTGTGTCAGTGGGAGAAGAGGTAAAGGTAAAGATAATAGGGGTAGATATTGAAAGGGGAAAGATATCCCTTAGCATGAAGGACATCCAGTAAAATAAGAAGCCCTAAAGAATAATCTTTAGGGCCTTAATAATCCTATAAAACAGCTAGGTCCTCATCCTTTGGATCACAGATAAACATATGACCGGGAGAGTGGGTAATCATAAGTGGTGGTTTACTAGACATTGCAATAGATTGGGGAGTTACTCCACATGCCCAGAAGATTGGAACTTCTCCTTCTCTTATTTCAGACCGATCACCAAAGTCTGGTTTATCAATATTCTTTATACCAATTACACTAGGATCACCGATATGAATTGGGGCTCCATGAACTTGAGGGAATCTGGAGGTGGCTTGAACAGCCCTAACAACTTGATGATGGGGTATAGGTCTCATGCTAACTACCATTTTCCCATGGAAACTCCCTGCTGGTATGGTATCAATATTTGTGATATACATGGGTACATTATGATTATCATCAATATGTCTTATTGGTATGGAAGCATTGATCATAGCTGATTCGAAGGAAAAACTACATCCTAGTAAAAAGCTTACTAAATCATCCCTCCAATATTTTTCTAGATTTATTACCTCATCTACTAATTCTCCATACTCATATATTCTATACTTTGGTATGTCATATCTTAAGTCTGCCCCCTTAGCCATTAGCTTAGGTTCAGGGTCACCCACATCTGTAACATCTAAAACAGGACAGGGCTTGGGATTTCTCTGGGCAAACAAGAGAAAATCAAAGGCTAAGTCCTTTGGAACAATCGCCAAATTTGCCTGTATATGACCACTACACATACCGGAGGTAGGTTGGACCAGGTCTCCCTTCCTAATTAATCCCCTTACTTCTGCCGGACTCATTTTTGCAAGATCAAACATACTATTCCCCCTTAATTTTAATAAATACCATAAATAGTACTTCTATAAATAAGTGAAAAGTCCTTTTTAAAATTCCACATAAATAATATAATAAATAGAGAATATATGGGTATTAATATAAAACCAATAGGGTAAAGGAGTGGATGATATTGGCAAAGCTTTTCTCACCGTTTACGCTAAAGGATATTAGACTTAAAAATAGAATTGTATTACCTCCCCTTTGTATGTTTTGTGGGGAAGATGATGGCTTGGTAACAGATTTTCACCTTATGCATTATGGAACCAGGGCCTTTGGAGGAGTGGGCTTGATTATTCAGGAGGCTACTGGGGTGGAAAGAAGGGGTAGAATAAGTGACAGGGATCTAGGTATATGGGATGATAGCCATATACCTGGTCTAAAGAAACTAGTGGAAGTATGTAAAGCTTATGGGGCAGCAATAGGTATTCAATTAGGTCATTCAGGAAGGAAATGTAGGATCCCAGGGGAGGACTTAATTTCAGCCAGTCCAATAGCTTTTAAAGACACAAAAGAACCTAGGGAAATGAGTAAGGATGAAATAAAGCAAGTGGTAAATGCTTTTAGGGAAGGGGCAAAAAGGGCCTTGGAAATCGGCTACGACCTTATTGAAATCCATGGAGGTCATGGATACTTAGTAAATCAATTCCTATCCCCCATAACCAACAAAAGAAGAGATGAATATGGAGGTTCCCTAGAAAATAGGGGG
>CAYMVC010000054.1:0-8517 GCA_964393755.1 uncultured Eubacteriaceae bacterium
CTAAGGTGGTACCGCGAAAATAACTTCGTCCTTAATTGGATGGAGTTTTTTTATTTACCAGTAAAGAAGCATTGGGGACGGTTCTTTTTGCTTCAATAATTTTGATACCTTAAAAAAAGATTAGTTAATTGCAAGAAATAAGTAAAATTAAATTGATAGTAGTTAAGGGGTGAAACTATGGAATTAGGAATTGGACTATTGATTATAGGTGCCATATTTGTATATGGGGCAAAGTTTTTAACAAAGGTTATTAAGCTTATCTCCTTTTTAGCCTTTAAGATTTTAGGTTTCATAATTGTAATATCGGGGATGTTATTTATATTTGGAATAATATAATGATAAATTTAAGGAGGAAAAAGAGTGAAGGATAGGCAGAATTTAGATAAGGTTTATAATCCAGCAGAGGTTGAAAATAAATTATATGCTAGGTGGGAGGAAAATGGATACTTTAAGCCAGAGGTGAATCCAGATGGGGAACCCTACACCATAGTAATGCCACCACCAAATATTACAGGTCAACTCCATATAGGTCATGCCTTTGATGGAACTATTCAAGATATATTAATACGTTGGAAGAGGATGGAGGGTCATGCTACCCTGTGGTTGCCTGGAACAGATCATGCTAGTATTGCCACTGAAGTAAAGGTGGTGGAAGCCATGGCAGAAGAGGGAATAAGCAAAAATGATATAGGCAGGGAGGGCTTTTTAGATCGTGCCTGGAATTGGGCAGATGTTTATCGTAAGAGGATTACAAAGCAATTCAGAAAATTAGGGGCATCCTGTGATTGGTCAAGGGAAAGGTTTACTATGGATGAGGGTTGTAGTGAGGCTGTAAAGGAAGTTTTTATTCAATTGTATGACAAAGGTCTAATCTATAAAGGTAACAGGATTATAAATTGGTGTCCTGACTGTAAGACGGCATTATCAGATGCGGAGGTTGAATATGAGGAGCAAGAGGGCTCTTTATGGCATTTCTCCTATCCTATTGTAGATAGTGATGAAACTATTATAATAGCCACCACCAGACCAGAAACCATCTTAGGGGATACAGCTGTGGCAGTACATCCTGACGATGAAAGATATAAGCATCTTATAGGTAAGAAGGTTCTATTACCTTTAATGAACAGAGCAATACCTATTATAGCTGATGAGTATGTAGAAAGAGAATTTGGAAGTGGAGCGGTAAAAATCACCCCAGCCCATGATCCAAACGACTTTGAAGTAGGTCTACGTCATAATTTACCCCAAATAAGAATATTAGATGATAATGGACTAATGAACCACAATGCTGGGAAATATGAAGGTTTAGACAGGTATAAGGCAAGGGATATAATTATAAAGGATTTCCAAGACTTAGGTTTGTTGGTAAAGACCGAAAGCCATACCCATAATGTGGGGGGCTGCTATAGATGTTCCACCACAGTAGAACCCATAACTTCAGATCAGTGGTTTGTAAAAATGAAACCATTGGCAGAACCTGCCATAAGGGTTGTTAAAGAGGATGAAACCAAGTTTGTTCCAAAAAGATTTGAAAAGATATATTTTAATTGGATGGAAAACATTAAAGATTGGTGTATTTCCCGTCAGCTATGGTGGGGTCATAGAATACCGGCATACTATTGTGAGGAATGTGGGGAATTAATAGTAGCTAAAGAAACACCTGAAAGTTGTACTTGTGGTTGTAAAAAGTTTAGGCAGGATGAAGATGTCTTAGATACTTGGTTTTCTTCTGCCCTATGGCCTTTTTCTACCCTAGGTTGGCCAGAGAAGACAGATGACTTGAAAAAGTTTTACCCTAATAATGTCCTAGTAACAGGCTATGATATTATATTTTTCTGGGTGGCAAGAATGATATTTTCCGGAATTGAAGCCCTAGGGGAAACTCCCTTTAGTGATGTGGTCATTCATGGTATTGTCAGGGATTCCCAAGGTAGAAAGATGAGTAAATCTTTGGGAAATGGTGTTGACCCATTGGAAATAGTTGAAAAGTATGGAGCTGATGCCCTTAGATTTACCTTAGTTACCGGTAATTCCCCAGGAAATGATACCAGGTGGCATATGGATAAGGTAGAAGCAAATCTCCACTTTGCAAATAAGATATGGAACGCTTCCCGTTTTGTATTGATGAATATTGATGATGATATATTGAATAAGGAGGATATTGCCAATAGGAATTTAACTAGTGCTGATAAATGGATAATAAGTAGATGCAATACAATGGTAAAGGAAATTACAGACAACTTAGATAAATATGAGTTAGGTCTTGCCGCTTCAAAATTATATGATTTTATCTGGAGTGAATATTGTGATTGGTATATAGAATTAGTAAAGCCAAGATTATATGGGGAGGAAGAGGAAAGCAAGATAGGAGCTCAAGTAACTTTGACTAAGGTATTAAAGGATATTTTAAAATTGCTACACCCCTTTATGCCCTTTATTACCGAGGAAATATTCACCCATCTTCCAGGAAATGAAGAAAGTATTCTTATTTCTTCTTGGCCCAAATTTAAAGAAGACCTGATTTTTAAGGATGAAGAAGAGGAAATGCAATTGATAATGGAGCTAATCAGGGGGATTAGAAATGCCAGGGCTGAAATGGACGTGGTCCCATCTAGAAAAGCAAAGGCAATTTTCATAGTTAAGAACGAAAATATAGAGAATATTATAAGAAAATCAGAAGTATATTTTCAAAAGCTGGCATCTGCTTCAGAAATATTAGTAAATAATCAGAAGATAAATATTCCCGAAAATGCCCTATCTATAGTAGTGGACCAGGTAGAGATATTTATTCCCTTAGAGGATTTAATTGATAAGGAGAAGGAAATAGAAAGACTGGAAAAGGAAAAGGAAAACCTGGAAAAAGAATTAAAAAGGGTTAATGGTAAGTTGTCTAATAAAGGCTTTATAGAAAAGGCACCAGAAAAGATAATAGAAGAGGAAAAGGAAAAGAAAATTAAATACCAGGAAATGATGAATAAGGTTTTAGAAAGATTAGAATTTTATAAAGAGTAAATAGGGAGTATCCAGGGAAAACATTCTTACTAGAATAAAAAACTTTCAAAAATATGTTGCATTATTATGCATATGAGTGTATAATTATAAACATGAAAGTTCTAGTTTAATAAGGGGGTATTAAAATGAAAAAAGGATTGATATTATTATTGACATTTTTATTGGTATTTAGTATGGCAGGATGTGCTACAAAGTCAACTGATACACTTAAGGTAGGTACAAGTGCAGATTTCCCACCTTTTGAAAATATAGAAGTTGTTGATGGTAAGGAAGAAATTGTAGGTTTTGATGTTGACCTTATGAAAGAAATAGCAAAAGAGCTTAATATCCAGGTGGAATTTGAAAATATTACCTTTAATGGGTTGGTGGACTCTGTAAAGACCAATAAGATAGATATTGCAATCTCAGGTATGAATCCAGATCCAGATAGACTGGAAAAAGTGAATTTCTCCGATCCCTATTACTATGCATCCCAAACTATCTTGGTAAAGTCCGATACTGAGAATATAGAAGAGATAGAACAATTAATCGGGAAAACTATTGGTTCCCAATTAGGTTCTACCAGTGATGATGCAATATCTGAATATGAAGCTGAAGGTGTAGAAGTTAAGAAATATGATTTGGTGACAGATGCTGTACAGGACTTAAAGAATGGTAGAATATATGGGGTAGTAGTTGAAGATGCTATTGCTGGAGAACTAGTAAACAGAAATGAAGGAATTAAAATGGTAGTACCTGAGGAATTTAAGGTTGATTCAGAACCCTTTGGTATAGTCGTATCTAAGGAAAATAATGAATTGTTAGAAAAAATAAACAAGGCATTAAAAAGTATTATAGATTCTGGAAAATATGATGAATTACTTAAGAAACATGAACTTGCTAACACATTAGAATAATTGAAAGTATAACAAGTCTGCTTACAAAATAAATTATTCCTATGAAGCTTATAATTATGTTAAAATATTAAGGTAAAGGTAGTTAGCTACTACTTTTACCTAATTTTGTGTTTATATAGAAAGGATGGATATTATGGATTTTGCTTCGATGGCAAAATACACTCCTTTATTTGTAAAAGGTTTGAAGGTTACGGTTCAAATATCCTTCGTGGCTGTATTTATAGGAGTTATTGTAGGATTATTTATGGCTCTTTTAAAATTGTCCTCTATAAAGGTTTTATCATGGGCTGCCAATATTTACATACAAATAATAAGGGGTACCCCAGTATTAGTACAACTATATATTATTTACTATGGAACCTATCCACTATTTGGATTTAATATTCCGCCTTATATAGCAGCCATTGTAACCTTTGGATTAAATTCTAGTGCCTATGTGGCTGAGATTATTAGGGCCGGGATACAGGCTGTTGATTATGGTCAGATGGAGGCTGGCAGGTCCCTGGGTATGCCCCATGGTATGGTGATGAGATATATAATCATCCCCCAGGCCATAAAGAATATCTTACCAGCTCTAGGAAATGAATTTGTAGTCCTCCTAAAGGAGACATCTGTTGTTTCCATAATAGGAACTACAGATTTAGTTCGACAGGCAGATGTTATAAAGGCAGCCACCTATAGTAGTTTTGAACCTTATATTATAATTGCTATTATTTATATTATTTTAGTAATTGGACTTTCCAGTATAATGGATAGAATAGAAAGGAGGCTAAAGCAAAGTGATTATCGTTAAAGACCTCCATAAAAGTTTTGATAAGCTCCATGTTTTAAAGGGAATAGATCAAGAAGTAAAAAAAGGAGAAGTTGTGGTGGTTATCGGACCTAGTGGGTCAGGGAAAAGTACCTACTTACGCTGTGTAAACCTCTTAGAGCAGCCTAGTCAGGGAGAGATTTATATAGATGGAGAATCCCTTACCCGACCACAGGTAAATATCAATAAGATAAGGCAAAAAGTAGGAATGGTATTCCAGCATTTTAATCTTTTTCCCCACCTTACTATATTAGACAATATTACCCTGGCTCCTATGAAATTAAGGGGACTATCAGAGGAAAAGGCAACAGAGCTGGCAAAACAATTATTAAATAAGGTGGACCTTATTGACAAGATAAATAATTATCCTGTTCAGCTTTCAGGGGGACAAAAACAGAGGATTGCCATAGCCAGGGCCTTGGCAATGGAGCCGGAGATAATGCTATTTGACGAACCTACCTCTGCACTAGATCCGGAAATGGTCAAAGAAGTCCTAAGTGTTATGAAAGACCTTGCCCTAGAAGGGATGACCATGCTGGTAGTAAGCCATGAAATGGGTTTTGCTAAAGAGGTGGGTGATAGAATATTATTTATGGATGATGGTCTGGTAGTGGAAGAGGGCACTCCGGATAAGATCTTTAATAATCCTTCCCATCCACGTTTAAAAGAGTTTTTAAGTAAGGTACTATAAGCCAGGGAACTCCTTGGCTTTTATTTTTTAAAAATTCTATTATTATGATAAAAAAGGGTATATAAGTAAAAGTTATATATGGAAGGATGATTCTTGTGAAATGGATTAAACAATTCGTATTAATTATTACCATTCAAATGATTTCAGAAGTTTTAGTAAGGTTTTTATCCATACCACTTCCGGGAACAGTATTTGGCATGGGGGTTTTATTAATACTATTGTTATTAAATATAATAAAACTAGACCAGATAGAAGGAGTAGGGGAATTTCTCTTAAGTATTCTTATAATCCTATATATTCCAACTGCCATTGGTATAATAGAATACCTTGATACATTATTGCCCTTATTTATTCCACTGGTTGGTATTATTTCTCTTAGTGCCATGATAACACTATTGGTTACAGCTTATACCGTACAATTTTTAATAGGTCTCCAAGGGGGGAAGGTAAATGATTGATATTATTAAAAACAGTTCCTATGGCTTGGTAATTACCCTTTTGGCATTCTTATTTTCTATAAAGATTAGTAATAAAATCAAAATAAAATTACTTCACCCATTGGTTATTAGCCAATTAATAATTATAAGTTTCCTGTTGTATTTTAATATAGATTATCAGGATTATATGAATTCAGGTGGAGTTGTCATTGCATCTTTTTTAGGTCCAGCTACTATTGTATTGGCCCTGCCCCTTTTTAGACAATGGTCAGCTTTAAAATCAAATGCCCTACCTATAATTGTGGGAATTTTTATAGGAAGTCTAACAGGTATTCTATCCATGTTCTTTTTATCAAAGCTTATTGGTCTTGATAAAAGCCTAAATCTATCCCTAATATCAAAATCAGTAACAACTCCTATTGCTATGGACATTACAAAATCTTTAGGAGGCCTACCCTCTGTGACTATTCTTGGGGTAATATTTGCTGGTCTTACTGGAGCTGTATTAGGTCCTAAGTTATTGAATATCTTTGGAATAAAAGATCCTGTAGCCCGGGGTATTGCTATGGGTACCGCATCCCACGGTTTAGGTACTGCTATTGCCTTGGAAGAAGGGGAAGTTCAAGGAGCAATGGCCGGATTATCTGTAGGCTTAACTGGTCTTACAACAGCCTTAATCATTCCATTTATGGCACAAATTCTGATAAAGTATATGTAGATTTTTTCTTGAAAGGATAGAAGACTTTGAAATATCAAGAGGCTTTAGAGTATATTCATAATACTAATAAATTTGGTATGAAACTAGGCTTAGAGAACATGAAAAATCTTTTAGAAATACTAGGGAATCCTCAAGATAGCCTACGGTTTATTCACATAGGAGGGACCAATGGCAAGGGATCTATTAGTTCCTTTTTCCATAGCATTTTGTCCACTGAAGGTTATAAAGTAGGCTTATTTACATCTCCATATTTAGAGGAGTTTACTGAAAGAATTCAAATAAACGGAAAACCAATTAAAAAAGAGGAACTTTCAACTTTAACTAATAGGGTAAAGAGTGGAATAGATACATTAGTTGCTAGGGGATTTCAACATCCAACTGAATTTGAAATAGTTACTGCTCTGGGCTTGCTTTATTTTTATGAACAGAAAGTAGATATTGTTATATTAGAGGTAGGTTTAGGGGGTCGATTAGATGCTACAAATATTATTCCTAAATCAGAACTTTCAATAATATCATCTATAGGTTTAGATCATACCATGTATTTAGGAAACACCTTTGAGGAAATTGCCAGGGAGAAGGGAGGGATTATAAAGGAAGGGGGGGATGTAATATTATACCCCCAATCCCATATTATTGTTAGAACAATTGGGGAAATTGTAAAAAATAAAGGTGGGAATTTACATCTCATTAAGGAGGGAGATATAATAATACAGGAAAGTAACATAAAAGGACAATCATTCTCCTACTACAGTGAAAATTTACCCCTAGAAAAAGTAGAAATTAAATTATTAGGTAGGCACCAAGTATACAATGCTTCTACGGTAATTAAGGGAATTGAGGTTTTAAAGAATAAGGGCTTTAAGATTTCTAAGGAATCTATCCTAACAGGACTTAAAGAAGCCTATTGGCCGGGAAGGTTTGAAGTTATCTCCAATAGTCCCTTAATAATCCTAGACGGAGCACATAACCCCCAAGGGGCAGAAGCCTTTAATCAGGCAATTAAGGAGTACTTTCCAGGGAAAAAAATCATCTTATTCATTGGACTTTTAAGGGATAAAGACATTTTAGGGATATTAAAACACTTACTTCCAATTGCCAAGGAGGTTATTGGGCTGAGACCTGATAATCCAAGGGCAATAGAGGGGGAGGATTTAATAAAGGAAATAAGAAATATAGATATTAGTATTAGGGCAAGTTCTATAATATCAACTGACCAGGTCTTAAATAAAATAAAAGATATTAAAAGTGATGAAATAATAGCCTTTACTGGATCCCTATATTTAGTAGGTGAGGTAAAAAGGAAGTGGAAAGCATAGGTAACCATTCCCATATAAAAACATAATATAAATTAAGATTAGAAAAATCTTATGGGGGTGGTAGATATGTCATCAGACAAGTTAATTTTTGTTGCAAATACTGGTGAAGATACTATATCTATAGTAGATGCTAATAAGAAAAAAGAAATTGATAGGCTGGATTTAATGTCTATGGTTAGGATAAATGGCAGTCAAACATCCACAAGACCAGTAATTGGACCCTATAGTTTAAAAATAAACCCCCAAGAAAAAGTCCTATATAGTGTCAATTGCTATAATAACAGCCTATTTATTATTGACATTTTTAAAAAGAAGATAATAAATACCATTGGTCTTGCCAGTTATCCCTGTGAAATTGATGTAGACTGGCAAAAGGAAATAGCCTATATAACAAACGGAGACTCCAATAGCCTGTCCATAGTTGATCTAAATAATAATGGTCTAATAAGTCAATTAATTCTAGGGGAATTACCCCAGGGATTAATATTTGCAAATAAGACTAATAGACTTTATGTTGCAAATATGTATGAAGATAAGATTTCGGTTATTGACTGCAATGAAAATACAATATTAAAGGAAATACCAGTAGAGAGTTGTCCCTCTTATTTATTGTTATCGCCTAATCAAGAAATT
>CAYMVC010000055.1:0-1134 GCA_964393755.1 uncultured Eubacteriaceae bacterium
TGGAAAGGTGAGGTAAGGGCTCACCAGCAATTAGGTGACTAATTGGCTATGTAAACCCCATTCGGAGCAAGACCAAGTTGGGATAATAAAGGCAATTGCCCGTTGCTTCCCGTGGTAGGTTGCTAGATTCTATCGGTGACGATAGGGGTAGATAGATGACCATTTTAGAACAGAACTCGGCTTATAGATATACTCATAGGATTTAAGACACTTGCATATTGCAGGTGTTTTTTTATTTAGTAGGAAAGTCCTACTAAATAAAAAAATAGGGCTTTTAGGTTCTTTTTCTATTTTTTTGTAATTGCCTTTATTAGGGGATTCCAGATAGGTTCAAAAGGGATTTTTTGAAATTATTAATAAAATAAAAGTAATATTATTTTTGGCCAACCATATATTCATATAAAGGTGACAATTATAATTTGGGAGGTTATTATATGGTAAATCAAACTTCTAGGCAGATTTCACTGGACAGAGCAGATGTGTTAAAAACTCGTATTGACCCATATTTGGATGCAATAAAAGAAATAAGATGTGGTTTAAATTTTACAGATGAAATTAAAGCTAGACAAAAAAACATTAAAGCAAAGCTGGATGCAACAGAAGAACAATGGAATGATTGGGAATGGCAAATTAGAAATAGAATAACAGAATCAGACAAATTGGCGGAATTTATTAACTTAACTCAAAGGCAAAAATCAGATATTGATGCAGTAAGTAAAAAGTTTAGATGGGCTATATCACCTTATTTTTTATCATTAATTAATCCAGAAGGGGATCATTATAGTGATCCAACCTTCTTACAATCTATTCCTATGGCATTAGAATTAGAAGAAGGAATAGGAGATCCTGACCCTATGGCAGAGGAGTTTACAAATCCTGCTACCTGCATTACACGAAGATATCCTGATAGACTAATAATTAATGTAACCAACCAATGTGCCATGTATTGTAGGCATTGTCAAAGAAGAAGAAATATAGGAGAAATAGATGGTCACCAATCTAAGGAACATCTACAGGATGCTGTAGATTATATTGCTAATAATCCAGAAATAAGAGATGTTTTAATAACAGGAGGAGACCCTTTTACACTTCCAGATGAATTAATAGATTGGCTTTTAGGTGAATTAGATAAAA
>CAYMVC010000055.1:1144-8465 GCA_964393755.1 uncultured Eubacteriaceae bacterium
TTAGGTTCTAGAATGCCCATTACCCTACCCCAAAGAATAACTCCAGAATTTTGTCAAATGCTCAGTAACCACCATCCCCTATATGTAAATATCCAATGTAATAACCCTATGGAAGTTACGGAGGAATCTAAATTAGCCTGTGAAAAACTTGCAAATGCAGGTATTCAATTAGGCAATCAGGCGGTATTGTTGAAGGGAATAAATGATGATCCCTTTGTTATGAAAAAACTTAACCATGAATTGCTTAAATGTAGGGTAAGACCCTATTATATCTTCCATGCTAAAGGTGTTATTGGCACCATGCATTTTAGAACAAGTGTTGATATTGGTATTGAAATTATGGAATATCTAAGGGGATACACTTCAGGTCTAGCGATTCCAACATTTATTATTAATGCACCAGGTGGTAAGGGCAAGACACCTATGTTACCACAATATTTAATTTCACAAGGTAGAGATACTGTAACCATAAGGACCTGGGAAGGGGAAATAATACAGTATCCAAACAGGGATGCTGATATAAATTTTGGTGAAGACCAAAAAATATAAATTAAAAGGGGGAAATTATGAAAAAAAACTTACTATTTCTTTTAGTGGTAATCTTAATGTTAAGTATGGTTTTAATTGGTTGTAGCCCATCTGGAGAAGCCGAAAAAGAGGGTGAAGGTGAAGGAGAAGGGGAAGAAAAGGAACCACCCAAGGAGAAAGAACAGATCACAGTAGTAACTGGTTCAACAGGCGGAACCTACTTTGCCCTAGGTGGAGCTATGGCAAATACTTGGACAGATCATATGGATAATGTCCAAGTTACCAGCCAACCAAGTGGTGCTTCTGTAGAAAATATCAATAGACTTAATGCAGGTGAAGTTGAACTAGGAATTTCAATGAACAATATAGCTGATAATGCATGGAATGGTGTAGGTGCCTTTGACAAGGAAACCCGAAATTTCAGAACTATAGGGGTTGTCTATCCAGAGGTTTACCAAGGGGTGGCATTAAAGGAAAGTGGAATTGTTAACTTAGAAGATGTTAAGGGCAAGAGAGTTGCAGTAGGTCCTGTAGGAAGCGGAACTGTTGTTTTGACAGAAGCCGTTTTTGCTGAGGCAGGTTTAACTTTCGATGATGTAAAAGCTAATTCAGATGGATTTGGTGATGCCGCTAGTAAGATGCAAGATGGGCAACTAGATGCTGCTTTTAATGTTTTAAGCGTACCAGCTGCAGCAATAGAAGAAATATTAACAACAAGGGAAATTAATATTATTGAAATAAGCGATGAATTGTTTGCAAAATTAAAAGCAAAACATCCTTTCTTTAGCCAATACTATATACCTGCTGGCACATATGGTAATGAGGAGGATGTAAAAACAATTAACTGCCAAGCTGCACTATATTGTAGTCCAGATTTATCAGAGGATATGGTTTATGAAATAACTAAAGTTTGGGCAGAACAAACTGCTGAAGTAGCTGTAGCACATAATGCTGCTAAGTGGTTAGCAGATGAGATAGCAGGAGGTAATTTACAAGCTATCTTAGATGGTATTACAACTCCATTGCACAAAGGTGCATATAAGTATTTCCAAGAAAAGGGCTTAGATGTACCTGACGAAATTAAACCTATTGATTAATGTTCAGGATTAGGTCGAGGTATAACCTCGACCTTCCTAATTATCTATAGATAACCTTTATCTAACCAATTCTTATGAGGAGGTAGGCGTATGGATAAGAAACATAACGAGAATTTAGATCAGGAAAGGGCTAAGATAGAAGAAGAAAATCAAAAAAAGCTATCAAATGGTATGGAATTTAATCTTGAAGATATTCAGTTTGACGAGGAAAAGTCTGAGGAGATTTTAGCAAAATACGATAGGGAATTTGCTTTTAGGCGAATAAGGGGTCCTGTTAATAAGTTTGTATTTTTACTAGCAACTATCTGGTCATTATTTCAATTATATACTGCAGCATTTGGAACTTTCCCGTCCACATTACAAAGGGCGCCCCATGTTGGAGCTGCTTTAATTCTAGTTTATATATTATATCCAGCCAAAAAATCAGATAAAAGCAATAAAATTCCTTGGTTTGATTATATTTTTGCATTTCTGGGATTTTGTGTTTCCCTTTATCATGTAATATATTATAAAGAATTGCTATGGAGGGCAGGCCTTTATACCACTTTAGATATGGTTGTAGGTATTATAGCAGTTCTATTAATAATAGAGGCTACAAGAAGGGTTGCAGGATCTGCAATTATTACTTTAGCATCCTTTTTTTTACTCTATGCCTATTTTGGCAACTATTTTCCTTCCTTTATGAGGCATTCCGGATTAACTATAAAAAGGATTGCAGTTTTTCAATGGATTAGTACTGAAGGTATACTAGGTATTCCAATTCAAGTATCTTCAACATTTATTTTTCTATTCCTGTTATTTGCTACATATTTAAAAAAGAGTGGAATAGGAGATTGGATGACAAATCTTGCGGTGGGCTTAACTGGGAGGGCTACTGGTGGACCTGCTAAGGCCGCTGTTATTGCCAGTGCTGCCCAGGGCACAGTATCAGGCAGCTCTGTGGCAAATACTGTAGGTACTGGTTCAGTGACTATCCCCTTGATGAAAAGTGTAGGATATAGACCGGAGTTTGCAGGGGCTACTGAGGCAGCAGCTTCTACAGGAGGACAATTAATGCCACCAATAATGGGGGCGGCAGCCTTTATAATGGTAGAATTTTTAAATATTAAATACTCTGTAATAGCCTTGTCAGCATCAATACCAGCACTTCTTTATTTTACAGGTATATTTATCACAGTTCACTATGAAGCGAAGAAATCTGGTTTGATAGGATTACCGAAGGAACGACTTCCAAATTGGAAAAAGGCCCTGAGGGAGAAGTGGTTCTTAGCAACTCCTATAGTAGTTATAATTTTTCTTTTAGTAAGAGGGAATACTGCAATGTTTGCTGCTTTTTGGGCTATCATAGTTACCATACTTATATCTATGATTTTGAAAGAAACAAGGATGTCTATAAGGGATATTATAGATGGGTTGGCTGAGGGTGCCAGATCAGCCCTTCCAGTGGTAATGGCATGTGCAACTGCAGGGATAATTGTTGGTATAATTACCTTAACAGGTCTAGGTATGAAAATGTCAGGAGGTCTTGTGAAACTAGCAGGTGGTAATATTTACCTTACAATGTTTTTTACAATGATAGGTTCTTTAATACTTGGTATGGGTGTACCCACAACAGCAAACTATATTATTCAGGCTACTGTTTCAGCCCCAGCCCTAATTGCCTTAGGTATTCACCCATTAGCAGCTCATTTATTTGTTTTTTATTTTGGTATTGTAGCAGATATTACACCTCCTGTTGCTTTAGCGGCTTTTGCAGGATCAGGAATTGCCCAATCCAATCCATTAAAAACAGGAATTGAAGCATTTAAATTAGGAATGGCCGCCTATCTTGTACCCTATATTTTTGCCCTATCACCTATATTAGTATTAATTAGACCAGAGGGTTATTCTTTAGGAAAGTTTGTCTTTAGCGTTATTTTTGCTGTAGCTACTGCTATTATAGGAATGGTATGTATAGGATCTTCCACTACAGGATACCTAAAAACCAATAATAATTGGATAGAAAGAATTTTGTTATTTGGCGCCGGCTTATCCCTACTTATACCGGGTCTTATTACAGACTTTGTAGGTGCCTTTGTCTTAGTGGCAATATGGCTCTTACAAAATAAGCGGATAAAGAATAAATCATTATTAAAAACTGCAAAGTGATTATACAAAATAGATACTCTAAAAGAATTAAGCCGATGTTAACATATCTTTTAGGGTGTTTATTTTAATTGCATATTTTTATTTTGCAAGTTTTAAAATAAGTATTTCAAAAATAAGAAAGACTATGTATTTTTATACATAGTCTTAACTGGGGAATTTGTTTCTTTCCTATAGAAAAAGGGGAGTAATTCTATAGGAATAAGGGTTATATATGTGATATACAATTATTATAAGATATTGTGAAACTTTATTCAAGCCTATTTTTGAAATAAAATTATGTAATGGTTTGCAAGTTATAGTTGTGAAATTTTTATTCAATTAATTGAAGTAAGTTGAAATATAGATGTCTTGATTTTTCTTTATATAAATGATAGACTATAAAAAAATCTGATACAAATGTTCATTATGGAAAGACAGTTTCAGGGAGGATTATACTTTATGGGAGTTAAATTTCTTGTTGTAGATACAAAGGTATTACCAGATATCTTTGTTAAGGTAATAAAGACTAAAGATTTGCTCCGTACTGGTCAGGCTAAAAATATTCAGCAAGCTGTAAAGCAGGTTGGCTTAAGTAGAAGTGCATTTTATAAGTATAAGGATGCTGTTTTCCCCTTCTATGAAAAAAATAAAACTAAGGTAATAACCATTGCATTTTTACTTAAACATGAGTCAGGTATACTATCAAATGTTTTAGATACTATTGCTAAGGCAAAGGGAAATATTTTAACAATTAATCAAAACATTCCGAACCATGGTGTAGCAAATGTTACTATATCTTTTGAAACTGATGAATTAGACCAAAGTGGTGAGGAAATTTTAAACAGTTTATATTCCTTAAGTGGTGTTCAGAATATACAAATCATAGGCAGGGAATAATTTTTACAGGAGTGATATATAATGAACCAATTTTTTTATGGTCTGGCAAGTATGACTACTACCTTACAACCTATTATGATATTTGTGGCACTTTTAGCATTTATTTTTTTTATATTTTATATAAAAAATCAGATAGAAATCTTTATGGAATATCAAAAAAGTATTGCTATAAGTCTACAACAAATTTCCAATGCTAAACATAAACCCTTTCAAGATATTTAAAAAGTATAATATAACAAGCTAAATAAAAAAATATGCATTCATGCATATTTTTTTTATGTTAATTTAAAATTATATTATTTTGTGATTTTGGAAATAATACAAAGGTGTTCATTATAGGGAGGGAATATTCTTGAAGATTGGAATACCAAGAGGATTATTATATTATAATTATTTTACCCTTTGGAAAACTTTTTATGAAGATTTAGGTTTCAAAACTGTTCTGTCTCCGGAAACAAATAAGAGTATATTGGATTTAGGTGTAAAAACATGTGTAGACGAGGCATGTTTACCAGTAAAGGTATTTCATGGACATGTGGAATATTTAAAAGATAAGGTTGATTTTCTTTTTATTCCCAGATATACAAGTCTAAGTTATGGTGAATTCACTTGTCCAAAAATTTGTGGATTGCCGGAAATGATAATTCATAGTATTGCTGATCTCCCTGAGGTTATAAAACCAGATTTTAATTTACATGATAGAGATATTAACATAGATAAGACCATAAGGGAAATGGTTAAACCATTAAAGGTAAAGTTTAAACAGGCAAGGCTAGCTTATAACCATGGGTTAGAACAAATAGAGATACAAAAAAAACATCTACTTAAAGAGAATTATTCTAAAAATCATTTGAAAAAGCTCTTAATACTGGCACATCCTTATAACCTATATGATAATTTTATAAACATGAATATATTAAAAAAGTTAAAGGACATGGGTTATTCAGCCTTGACTATAGATAACGTGGAAGAAGTAAAGATAAACTTTTATGCCGGGAAGTTACCTAAAAAAATGTTTTGGACCTTTGGTAGACAATTAATAGGTTTGGGTTTATATGGAATAGCGGAAAAAGAGAAATTAGCTATCGATGGTGTAATATACTTATCCTCCTTTGCCTGTGGTCTAGATTCAATTATTGCAGACTATATAGAAAGGCAGATAAGAAGAAGGGGCAATTTACCTTTTATTCAATTAACAATTGATGAACATACTGGCCAGGCAGGAGTTAATACCAGGATTGAAGCCTTTATAGAGATGGTAGAAAGGAGAAAACTTTATGATAGTAACATTTCCCCATATGGGGAATGTATATATAGGAGCTAAGGTTTTAATGGAGGGCCTGGGAGTTGATATAATAGTACCCCCACCCTCTTCAGATAAAACCCTAGAAATCGGTTCATCCTATTCAACAGAATTTATATGTGCCCCTCTTAAAATTAATATTGGGAATTATGTAGAAAGTATTAAAAAAGGAGCTGACACTGTATTAATAACAGGAAGTAATGGACCTTGTAGATTTGGTTTTTATGGAGTGATAGAGCAGGAAATATTAAAAGATATGGGCTATGATGTTGAATTTATTATTTTTGAAGCCCCTGAAGGAGATGTGGGGGAATTAATAAGAAGGATACAAAAAGCAACTAAAACTAAGAATATTGGGAAGATTACTAAACATGTAGTCAAAGCACAAAGGGCGATCATAGCTGCTGATAAGTTAGATAGAGATATGTTAAATATTGAGGCAAGAGAAGTTGAAAAAGGGACCATTAAAAAAATAAGAAAAACCTATAAGAGTGAAATAGAAAGGGTAAAAGGGGGAAAGGAATTAAGGGATTTGATTGGAGATACCTCCAATAAAATAGCTAAAATTAAAATTAATAAGGAATATAAACCTTTGAAGATTGGCTTAGTAGGGGAAATTTATACATTAATTGAACCCTATATTAATTTATATGTAGAAGAAAAGCTGGCCGGATTAGGGGTGGAGGTAAATCGCTCATTATATATAGGGGATTGGCTCAGTGAACATTTAGTTTATAGACCTATGGGAATTACCAAGGAAGGTAAAATCCGCAAAGCTGCAAAACCATATTTGGACCGTTGTATAGGTGGACATGCTTGGGAGACAATTGGTTATGCGGTTTACTATTGCCAGAAAGGTTTTGATGGAATAATACAGCTATTGCCCTTTGGCTGTATGCCGGAAATTGTGGCAGAAAGCATATTGCCCACAATACAAGGGGATTACAATATTCCTTTTATGACCTTGGTTTTAGATGAACACACAGGGGATACAGGCTATATAACCCGCCTTGAAGCATTTGTTGATATGATAGAGAGGAAAAAAAGAAAGAAGGAAATAAATTAATGATTAGAAAGCTATTTATGGGGATAGATGTGGGATCTGTTAGTACCAATATCTTACTTATGGATGATAAAGAAGAATTAGTGGAAAAATTATATATTAGAACCCAAGGTAAACCAATTAAGCTACTTCAAGAAGGCTTAAAATATATAAAGGACAGGGTATTACCAAAAGATATTATTTTAGGAGTGGGTTCAACAGGTAGTGGAAGAAACCTAGCCAGTATGATTGTAGGTGCAGATATTATTAAAAACGAAATAACAGCCCATGGTGTTGCAGGGCTAAAGGAAAGGGAGGATGTATCTA
>CAYMVC010000056.1:0-8328 GCA_964393755.1 uncultured Eubacteriaceae bacterium
TTGTTTTCAAGATACTCTCTGGCCTTTGCTACTTCCGATTTACCCTGATATATCCTGCTCGTGAAAAAAATGGCTACCATATACGCCATTTGGCCGTCTGCACCTGCAACAGGAAAGTTGAGGATATCCGTATAGATTGCCTCAATGTCATAAACGGAGCTTCGTGTCTTATACCACTCCCAGAAGTTTTCCAAAGGAATTCGAACATCAGGCATCAGAACCACCTCACCCTGAAAGGCTTTGCGAATTCCATCTTTCAGCTCAGGCTGTCCGTTTGCGAAGGGATCGCGAATTAAATTGTATTTCCAGATAATTTGAGAGGTATCTTTAACGTTCCACATTTTGAGCACAGCCTCATTGATAAAAACGATATCACCGTTACGCTTAAATATCTGGATAGGGATGGGAAAAAGTTCAGCTGTTTGAAAAAGTCGTTCTTCTGATTCACAAATAGGATTGAAAGAAGAAGTTACAGTAAAAGGGCCACTCTGCTCTTGCTGTTTCCTGTTATCGCATATGTCAGCCTGTAATATTTTTCTATACTCGGAGGGTGTCATCCCAATCTTTTTTTTGAAGGCTTCTGCAAAGCCACCACTATAATCAGCACCGCAAGAATTAAATGCCTCGCTGATATTTAGGGTTAAATCCCCCAAAGTCTCCCTGATCTTTTCAAGCTTGATATCTTGATAATATCTATAAGGAGTTATACCAATAAAACTCTTAAACAACCTCGTCAGATGGTGACGGGACAAGCCTACACAACTTGAAATTTTGTTCAAATCAAAATCCTCCAGCCAGTGAGTATCAATATATTCCTTGGCCTTGATGGTATCCAGCCTAGATTGATAAATATGTTTTGTCATGAACACCGTAATAACATAGGCCACTGTTCCATCCTCACGCAATAGCGGAAAGTTGGTAATGTCTTGATAAATCTCATGCTCTGTGGGATTTTCTCGTCGAGACCGATAACGATTGTCAATTTCCTCAAAGGGTACCTTTACATCATAAACAGAGAGAATCTCTCCGGAAAACACACGCTTTAAATAGTCAGCCAAGCCCAGCTTGTCGTTAATAAAGGGATCTTGAATGACGTTGAATTTCCCAATGATATCCAAAGGGTTTGGGATACAAAAAAAATCTAAAAACGCCTTGTTCATAAACAAGCAAACACCGTCGGGAGAAAACACCTCCATCGGAATGGGAAAAAGATCAAGCACGGAGAAAAGGGAATCTTCCTCTTCTATAAGTGTGTAAAAATGGGGGGCATGTTTTTTTCTACGCCTGTCTAGGGGCTTAGGAGAGGTTGCCGGTATCAGCCACATATGGCCCTTTCTAACAGCCCCTTCAATACGCCCTGCAACCAAATGATATGTAATCGAGCGAGTGGTCACTCCCCATTTCACTGCCGCTTCGTTGACTGTGATGTAGTCCATCATTCCCCCCCTTTCATAATGTTTGTAATTAAATTATATTTCTTTTTACGGAAGAATGCAAGATTGTGTAAATGTGTGTGTAAAATCCGTTGAGGGGGGCACTTTTTTATTGTATTTCATGTCTTATAACCTCAAAACGATAAAGTTTCATATCCTCTTCTCGGGTAATTCCAGCCTTATCCATTGCAATTGCCACCTGGTCTTCCACTGAATTAACACCATCTAAGTTTGGTAGCAATAGTCCCCTCTTGTAACCCTTTTCCACTATTACTCCATACTTATCCACATTTAATTCATCCTTAGACCTAATCAATTCCGCTTCCTTTAAAATATCTACAGAGATTTCTAAGTCTGATAGCTCTTTAGCCTCTACAGGATTAAATCTAGGGTCATGACCACTGGCACTGATACTATTATTAATAATCTCCTCTATAACATTTTCCTGATTAGGGGATATGGTACCTATACAACCTCTTAAGCCCCCATTTTTATATATGGTCACAAAAGTTCCTGCTTTTTTCCCCTTTGTTTCACCAATAAACTCCGGAGAAAATTCTTCTTCCACATCTTTAAATACCAATCTTTTCCCATGATTTACATAGTCCTCTATTGTCTTCCTAGCCAGTTTAATATAGTCATCTTCCCTCTTAACTCTTGCCGTATAAGCTGCCCTAGACATATGGCTAATATCCTCCACTAGGGAATAACCTTCCTTAAGGGTCTTTTCCCTTAAAAACCCTGTAAGATAGCCTACTCCAAAGGGTCCTTCATAACCTATCACTTTAGAATCATATTGGTAACCATCCATAAATCCAAAGCCCATCAGGAAAGACCTTAGACCACATTGACCTGCTTCCTCTACAAACTTATCCTCCATTGTCAGAAGGGAAAGGGGGTCCTTATTAGATATTGCCTCCCCTATTAGCTTATCAAATATTGGTCCTGATGGGTGGTAGTCATATGGTCCTTCACTTTTTAACGCATGGGAAAGGTCACCACTACAAACTAATAATATTGACTCCCTTCTTTCTTTCGCCACTTCCCTCAATAATTGACCTAGTAGGTAGTTTTCCTCCAAGGAGGTATGGCCAGGTGTTATATGAACCATATCATAATCCTTGTAGTGTTTATCTATAAAGTACATAGGTACCATTGCCCCATTATCTAAGGAAACATCTCCACCATACCTTTTGCCTAGACTTTTATCCATTAATACAGATACAAAATCCCTTTCTTCAAATTTAAGAAAGATTTCATTGGATAGACTTTGATTAACAGCCTTTTCAAACTTTATTTCTGGAAAACCAAAGGCTGAGAAATCTCCTTTTAGTATAGGCTCATCCAATATGCAGGTTCCATTGGAAAAACTATTCCCATGGGGAGTGATATATATTATTGTATCTGGCTGGCTGTCTTTTATTAATAGTCCCATTTCCTCCATACCATCGATAGTTTTTTGGGCCTCCACCTCCTTTCCCCTACCTATAATGGGAATAATAATAGTTGGATGGGGCATAAACACAACCTTTAAATTTGACATCTTTTCCCCTCACATTCCATAATTTTACTCTTTCAAAATAGCTTAATGCTTTTCTATGTATTTCTTCCATGACTTCCAAGTCTGTTGGATCTTCATGATATTTATACATAGGATAATATCTGGCAATATGTAATATAAGGCTTTTATTTATCTTATGAAGTTTTCCAAATAATTTTTCCATTTCAACCACATCATCACTTATTCCCGGAACTATTAATAGGGAAATTTCCACATGACAATCCTTAGAAGCTATTTCAATAGTTTTTAGAACTTGATCAACACTGGTTCCACCCAACTTCTTATAAAGCCCATCACTATATGTTTTTAAGTCAATATTTACTGCATCTAAATAAGTTAATACATTTATTAATGGTTCTTCCTCTATAAATCCATTGGACACCATAACATTCTTTAATCCCCTTTTATGTGCCAGCTTTGCTGTATCCAACATCATTTCATAAAAAACTGTAGGTTCATTATAGGTATATGCAATTGAGGGCAATCCTAAATCAAGGGCCTTTTTGACTACTTCATCTGGCGATAGCTGGTAGGTGGGGGGCATTTCCATACTTATATGATAGTTTTGACAAAAGGGACAATGAAGGTTACAGCCAAAACTTCCAATTGATAAAATCCTGCTGCCCTCCATCCAACCTATAATAGGCTTTTTCTCAATAGGGTCTACATTGATGGCAGATATTTTGCCATAATTAAGGGTATATAGTTTATCCCCCACTACCTTCCTTACCTGGCAACGACCTGTCTGGCCGTTTTTTAATCTACAATGATGGGGACAAAGGAAACAATGGATTTTCCCATCTTCCCTCTCATAATACATTGCCTCTTTCAAAATTTATCACCCCCATTAAATATTCTTTACTTATTTCCTGCCCCTAGTTTAAGCTTTTTCACCTAAGATTATAAGTTATTTCCCTAGGTAGCTAAAATCGAAAGTTTAAAAATAATTTTTAAAGATATACTAAATATAAATACATAGAAAAGAGGTGTTAGAGTGGTTAATAATAGCGAAATCGCAGAAAGATTAAATATTAATGTAGAGTTTGTTAACAAAAGCCCATCTATTCAAAATACCTATAAGGAAATAAATGAAAATCCTAATATGTCACAAGAGGAAAAAGAGGATGCCTTTGATGAAATGGCAAAAATCATAAAAGATATGCTGGAAAAAAAGTAGGAGGAAAGGAGGTTTAGTTTAAGCCTCCTTTTTAATCAAATATTGCCTGGTAGCATTTTTCCTTCCGAGCCTTAAAACACATTTCGATTTGTTCCTCTGTAATCCTTGTAGGTGACAGGGGGGGAAGATTATCCATGGAGAAAAAGTTTGCCCTGGAGGTTTCAATATTCTTTTCAAAGCAACAATTTAAACAATCACATTCAATAAATATCTTATATATACTGTAGGGAGCAGGGATAACATAGTTTTTCTTTCTATCCAATATAGCTATTAACCTCTTTGGTTCCACCCTTGCCCCCGCTTCCTCCATACACTCCCTAATAACATTTTCTTTTAAAGAATAATCAATATCAGCCCATCCCCCTGGCAATGACCATTTCTCATCTAACTTTTCTTTAACAAGAAGAATTAAATTATCCTTGAAAGCTGCAGCCCTTATATCTATCTTGGGAGTTTGATAACCGGTTTCCGAAGCAAAAAGTTCTTTTACCTTTGTATGATCTATGTCAGTATAATTACTCATTATGTCGATGCTTATGTTCCTGATAGCTTCAAATCTTTCAATATCATATTTGTCTTTAGAGTATTCAATACCTGACTGAGCAATTGCCTGCAGTTTCTTCGCATATTCTAGCCATTTTAATCCATACCCCATATTTAGCCCCCCTTATTAGTTAAATTTCTTACTAATAATTGATTTCGCCTAATTATATCAAACCCCTAACCAAATATTGTTAAATCTTCTACTTTTATTATAGGTTATAATAAGAAAACTTTAAACCCCTTTTTTGAACATATGTCCAAAAATCCTCTTTAAAATAATAAGAGCTGGATTAATCCAGCCCTTATTATCTCATTATAGAGTTCTTAACCAATAATATCTAATTTCAAAGTCTTCTTCTTTATTATTTCCAATATTTTTTACTGTTTTAGGTTTTTCTTCTTTCATAATCCTATCTTCTACCCTATCTCCATACCTACCTTCCTCTGCCCTTCTTACTTCATTTTCATCTATATAATTAAATCCTGCCATATTATCCCTTCCTTTCTCTATTGTTAATACATTTTCCTTCAATTATATTATATGTCCCATAAAAGTTTTTGATATCGTTTTTTTATATGCCAACCTCTTTAAGGATTGTATTCATGCCTATAAAACTATATTATGGTATCAAGGATCAAGGTTTTTAAAAAATATTATCTTATCAATCAATGAAGGGAGTTTTAAAATTGAAAATAATAAAGTCAATTAAGAAACTAACCATAGGAATTTATGCCAGCTTTAAAAGATTTCCAATATCCCTACTTTATTCCACCTGTACAGCTATAATGATAATAATTATAAATGAAATAGATTCCAATCTTAGTAGGCAAACTTATGAAATGCTGACTAGAATTACCATGACTTTAGCTTTAGGGATTCCCTTATCCCTTTGTGTTAAAATGTTTCTGGAAAAAAGGGAGGAGAATAGTTATTTAAAACATATTATTTATTATATATTCGTAGGTATTTTACAGGTGGTATTTTATAATTTTTTATTAAAGGAATTAAACATGGTAACCATAAGCAGATATGTTGGATTAAACCTAAGCTTTTACCTATGTTTTCTTTATATACCCCACTGGTTGGATAAAAAGAATTTTGAATTCTATGTAATTCATATACTTACTTACTTTTTAGTAACCTATGTTTATTCTGCCGTTCTCTTTGGGGGCTTATCTGCAATACTTTTTGCCATAGATAAATTACTGGGTATCACTGTCAAAAGCGAAACTTATTTTTACACCTTCCTCATTGTGGCCCTTATATTTGCACCGGCATATTTCCTAGCCTATATTCCACAGGGTAAGGACATATCTTTAAGAAAATCTTATTCAAAGATTTTAAAAATACTTTTAACATATATTGTGATGCCTCTTTTAAGTATTTATTCCTTAATCCTATATATTTACTTTGGTAAAATCATAATAACTATGACCTGGCCAGAGGGATTGGTATCCCACCTTGTTCTATGGTTCTCATTACTTCTAACTATGGTACTATTCTTTATAAGTCCCATAAGGGAGGATACAAAATGGATTCTAAAGTTTTCAAAATGGTCCCCAAGGATTATTCTTCCCATACTTATAATGATGTTTGTATCCATGGGCATTAGAATAAATGCTTACGGTATTACAGAAAATAGGTATTATGTGTTGGTGTTGGGATTATGGATTTTTGGAATTATGGTTTATCTTTCCCTATCTAAAAAATCTAGAAATATAGTATTGCCTATAAGCCTATCTATAATTATTTTAATATCTTTATTAGGGCCCTTAAGTAGTTACTCTATATCTAAATATAGCCAGAGTAAGCGGTTTGAAAGTATTTTATCAAAGAATAAAATGTTGGAAAGTGGAAAGATTATTCCCTCCCCTAACATAAATATAGAGGATAAACAATCCCTAAGCAGTATATTAAGCTATTTCGAAAATAATCATGATTTAAATAATTTATCAGTATTACCTAAGGAATTTAAAATACAAGATATGGAGGATACCTTTGGTTTTGATTACCAAAGCCCTTATCTAACTTATAACCATTATTTTCACTATAGCAGTGATATGAGTGAGGATATTTTAAATATTTCTGATTATGATTATTTAATAGATTCTAGAAATTTGTATTCTGATGACCCTATAGAAAATAAAGATTTAGTCATAGACATTGACTTGGAAATTAATAATATTTCCATTGAATTTATTGATAGCGGAGACATTTATAAAAAGAATCTTAATGATTTTGGAGTAATGATTTATGAAAGGTATGGAAATGAAGGGGGAAAAGATTCCCTATCAGAAGAAGAAATGACCATAGAGGATGAGTATAAGGGTCATAGCTTTAAGTTTATATTCCAAAGCTTTAATGGTGGCAGGGATAAAAATGGCCAAATAGAAATTAATGATATAAATTATTATCTACTTATTAAGAAATAGGATGAAGGACAAAAATAAAGAACCCTGGCAAAAACCAGGGTTCTTTATTTTTTAAATTATAATTTTTTAGAGAATATAGCTAGAACTAAAATCACGATTATACCAAATATGGCCAATGATGTCTGCTTTATTGATGTAATACCAATAAAGGCAACAATAGCTATTAAGATTGGTATAATATATTTTATTAGGAAATACCATCCTTCAAATAAGGCAAACTTAATTTTGCCCCCATTGGATAGTTCATCCTTTAAATCTTCCTTCTTCATAACCCAACCAACAAATAGGGCAACTAAAAGTCCGCCTATTGCAAGGAAAACCTTGTCAGTAATAAAGTCAAAGAAATCAAATATAACTACTCCGAATATTTTAAAGTCTGATAACAATCCCATAGAAAGGGATGCTAATATATTCATAATTACTAGGACTATGCCTGTTCCAATCACCGCATTCTTTCTAGTCATTTTCCTAGTATCCATTAGGTATGCTACAACTACCTCAAGTAGAGACATGGATGAAGTAATAGCAGCTAAGGCTAAAGCTGAAAAGAATATTACAGAAAATAGTGGACCAAATGATCCCATTTCAGCAAATATTGCAGGAACTACAGCAAATACCAAACCTGCACCTTCAGTTGGCTCCATGCCAAAGGCAAATAATGCTGGAAAAATTGCAATTGCAGCCAATAGGGCAACAAATGTATCTAGTAATGTAACTATAGAAGCTGAATTTGCAATACCTTCATTTTTAGGTATATAAGAACCATAAGTAATCATAATACCCATGCCAAGACTTAAGGAAAAAAATGCCTGTCCAAGAGCTGCTAAAAATGTTTCTCCGCTTACAATAGACCAATCAGGCTTAAATATATACTCTAAACCTTTCATTGCACCTGGTAAGGTAATACTTCTAACACCCACTAAAATAAATAATACAAATAAGGTGGGCATCATAATCTTGCTAGCTTTTTCCAAGCCCTTAGTAACTCCTTTTGCAACTATAAAAATATTTATTGCTAGATATATGGCCATCCAAATCAAAGGACTGGAAGCACTTGATACAAATAATCCGAATTCATCACCTATAGCGGGAGAGCTTAATAATCCTGTAACAGATTTAAAAATATAGGCTAGGGACCAACCACCAACAACTGGATAAAATCCAAGTATTAGAAATGCTGA
>CAYMVC010000057.1:0-8276 GCA_964393755.1 uncultured Eubacteriaceae bacterium
CTACCAGCAGACCACCCTAGGGGAAGTATTCGGGGCCATTTAGAAGGAGGAGCAGAAAAGGTAATAGCCAGTGCCCCTTTTAAAATAAAAGATTCATCTTATAAAATGCCTGATGATAGTGGTCTATTTGTATATGGGGTAAATCATTTTAACTATGACCCCTTTAGCCATCATATACTGTCTGCTGCAAGCTGTACTACCACAGGTCTTGCCCATATGATAAAACCCCTACTAGATACAGAAGAAACCTCTAGAATTATCACAGCCTCTATGTCCACAGTCCATGCGGCAACCAATAACCAAAATATTCTAGACTCTGCACCAAAGACAGGGGTAAAAGATCTTAGAAGAAATAGGTCAGTATTTAATAATATAATCCCAACATCTACAGGAGCCGCTATTGCCTTAGAAGAGGTCCTTCCAGAGATTAAAAAAGTAGGGTTTATGGCGGATTCAGTAAGAGTACCTACCAGCACCGTATCCTTAATATCACTGAACATCACCTTCCGCACAGAGCTAAATGAAACAGGGGACCCAATAATAAATAGGGAATTTATAAATGATATATATAAAAATGCCTCCCAGGGTGCACAAAAAGATCTACTAGTCTTTAGTGAGAAACAAAATGTTTCCTCAGACCTAATGGGCTACCAGGCAGCAATAATAATAGAAGGAGTAGAAAATCATACTAGAACAGGATTCTTAAGCATAGCAGCAGATACCTTAAGAGAATTGGGAATTGACACCCAGCAAGATGTAAATATACCAGTGACCCATGCAAAAATATTTGGCTGGTACGATAATGAATTTGGTAACTATGTAAACTCCCTAGGAAAGTTATCAGTATATATTGATAAAAACATGATTTAAAGGTATAAAACAAATATATATTTAACTACAAAAATAGCCGTTTAATCGGCTATTTTAATTTACTAAATTGGCGGGAATATGTGGGAATCGAACCCACCCAGGACGCTCCTAACGCCCCACGACTAGTTTTGAAGACTAGGAGGCACACCAGCACCCATCTATCCCCGTGTTAATAATATTATAACAGAAATTAAGGGCTTATTGTAGTATATTTAGTATATATTTTATATAACCCCTATTAATCTTTTCACATCTTCTATAGCCTTATTAATCTCACTACTTTTAATGCCGATCATATGGATACTAATATTCTTTTCATCAAGAACATTAGTAAGTTCCTCCATAAAAACTCCCTGTCCCTCTACTTCTCTGTTATTCTTAGAAGTAGTGTTGATTCCACAGCTGGGTGAGCGGTTGACACCGATAATTCCTAATATTTCAAATCCATTTTCTATATATTCCTCAATTTGATATATTAGCTGATTCACCAGCCTATTTATTATTTCCCTTGATTCTGGCTTTCCAAGATTCTTTCTTATTCTGGTATTCTCTATTACTACCTCTCTTTCCCCTCCATAAATATCTCCCCTATCTAAACCTAGGCATAGTAATTCTGGACAGGGCATTTGTAGGATACCTACCTTTGATTCTAGTAGCAATCTTAAAATATCTTCGATTGTAGCGGGAAAGTCTGCAGTATTATCTGATATGGAGTTTTGGTTTAATATACAATGGGAAATCAATACAATTCTTTTACTTCTAGCATCTGTAAACACCCTTATCCCCCCTAAAAGTATTACTCCTTTTATCGTTTAAAACAGTGTTCTATGGTCCCCTACCCTTTTAGTTATTTTTTCTTGGTCGAACCTCTCCAATAATGCTATAGCAAATTTTCTGCTAGTGCTAAGGAGATCCCTAAATTCTGCTGCGTTTATTTCTTTATGTGCCTTTAAGTATTCTTTTAGTATTATTATTGAATTTTCATAAGTGGCTTTATGAAAGTATATTTCTTCGCCAATCTTTATTAAGCTATCCCAGTCTACAAGGGCCTGAAAAACCTGTTCCTCCACTTTATTATTTATAATTGTTTCTGGTCTTGGTGGATTACAATTTGCCTTTATAAATTCTTCTTCTATCCTATCTGCTATAGATTTCTGTTGTGCTGTTAGTTTTACTTCAAAATCCTTAAGGGCAATGGTTTCTTCTTTTATTTTTAGGTAGCCTCCACCTTCCATGTATTTAAATATTTCTTCTACTATTTTGGTCCTAGTCTTTCCAAAGAATTTACTCCTAACCTCTTCCTTTGGTGCCCCAGCTTTTAGTGAATGTTTTTTATGATAGTCCCTTAAGTAACTTAAAATTCTATCAATTAATGCCCTTATTACTTCCTTATGGATTAAAAATACTCCTTCATTAATCTTAAACATTATTATAGACTCTTCTTCTAGAAGGCTTTTATATGCTATCTCTATTTCCTTTGGAGAAACTCCTATGTTTTTATATATATTTTCTAAGGGAATAAAATCTAAATTTTGAGAACTTAAAAATTGTAAGAGTATATCCTTTGGATTCCCCTTTTCCTTTAGCATTAATTCCTTAATTATATCCTCCTTAAACCTTTTTCTTCTTGGTGGATTGGCATCTAGAATTAATGCCCCCCCTATTGTTATCATTGGCGAGTAAAATCGAATTATAATATGGTCCATTGGCTTTGCTATAATAGGTTCTTCTAGGATAAATTGACCATAAGCTTCTTCACCGGGAAGCAATTCGTCCCTATCTAATAAGGACACCCTTGCCAATAATTCACTGCTTCCTATATATATATGTACCCTATCCTTGTTTTTTATTGGGAAAGGAGAATCTTTAAGAAGGGTGATTTTACCATCTAGCATCATGGTATCCTGAAGGGAATCTACCTCTGCCAACACATCTCCCCTGGATATTTGAAGTTTTTTTATATTGCTTAAATTCACCGCCACCCTTTGGCCTGCGTATGCCATTTCTACCTTTGAGTCATGGACCTCTAGGCTTCTTATTTTCACTATATTGGAACCAGGATAGATCATGGCGGTATCTTCCACATTAATGCTACCTTCTACCAGTGTGCCTGTAATCACTGTACCAAATCCTGTGATTGTAAAAACTCTATCTATAGGTAGTCGGAAGGGTTTAGTATTATCCCGGGTTTTTACCCTAGTGGTAAGAATATCGATTTGTTCTATTAGCTTATCTATGCCAGTTTTTTTAGTAGAAGATACAGGTATTATGGGGGCATCAGCTAAGAAGGTATCCGCTACGGCTTCCCTAACCTCCTCTGTGACCATTTCTATCCATTCCTCATCCACCATATCAGATTTGGTCAAGGCTATTAGTCCTGTTTTTACCTGGAGTAGATTTAGGATATTTAAATGCTCCTGGGTTTGGGGCATTATACCCTCATCTGCTGCAATGGCAAGTATTACTATATCAATACCCCCTACTCCGGCAAGCATATTTTTAATAAATCTTTCATGACCGGGCACATCTATTATCCCTGCCCTTCTGCCACTGGGTAAGTCAAAATAGGTAAAACCTAATTCTATAGAAATACCCCTTTTCTTTTCTTCAGCTAGTCGGTCTGTTTCCCGCCCTGTAAGAGCTTTTATTAGGGTGGTTTTGCCATGGTCTATGTGACCGGCAGTACCGATTATTATATTCTCCATTAGTTTCCTCCATTATTTTGGAATATGGTTTTTAATGAACTATCTATATCTTCAATATCCCTATCGGTAATAGTGCGCATATCAAAGCATATCTTATCCTTGAATATTCTGGTGAATATAGGTTTTTTGCTATATCTTAAGCTTTTTTCCAATTGGATGGTGGAAATACTCTCACTATATAGGTTTACAATATAGGTAGGCAATTTTTCAAGGGGTAGCGCCCCTCCCCCTACCTGAGAATGGGATTCTTCGATATTGATACGGACAAAATCCCCCAGGGATGATATTAGCTTATCCCTTAGTATTTTTGCCCTATTGCCAAGGATTTCTTTATCAATTGTTAACATTCTTAGGGTAGGTATTCTATTTAATATATCCTCCCCTTCTTCATAGATTTTTAAGGTTGCTTCTAAGGCAACCAGAGTAAGCTTATCTATTCTTAGTGCTCTATTTAAAGGATGTTTTTTTATAAGATCTATATATTTCTTTTTCCCAATTATTATACCTGCCTGGGGTCCACCTAATAACTTATCCCCGCTAAAGGTCACTATATCCATACCAGCTGATACTACACCTTGGACAGTAGGTTCAGGTGAAAGTCCATACTGGGAAAGATCTATAAATACCCCACTACCTATATCCTCTAACGCAGCTAGCTTATGTTTTTTTGCTAATTTGACTATTTCCTCGGTAGATAGGCTTTCTGTAAAACCTAATATTTTATAGTTACTGGTATGAACCTTTAGCAGACCACCAGTGTTTTCAGTAATGGCATTTTCATAATCTTTTAAGTGGGTTTTATTTGTTGAACCTACCTCTATTAATTTTGCACCACTTTGTTCCATTACTTCTGGTATTCTAAAAGATCCCCCTATTTCTACCAGTTCTCCCCTGGATACTATTACTTCCTTAGCTTTTGCAAGGGCTGTTAAAACTAAGGTTACCGCCGCTGCATTATTATTTACTACTAGGGCAGCCTCTGCCTTGGTAAGTTTGCATAATAGTTTTTCTACATGATCATATCTGGAACCTCTCTCCCCGGTATCTACATCCATTTCTAGGGTGGAGTATTCACTAGCTACTGACCAAAGGGCTTCTTTTATTTCTTCACCTAATAAGGAACGTCCTAGGTTGGTATGGAGGACCACCCCTGTGGCGTTTATAACTGGCCTTAGACTCATGGTCTTGTTTTTTTCTATGGTATTAGTAATTAGCCTTATTAGCTGGGGTAGACTTATATCATATGTATTTATCTCTTCTTCCCTAAGCTGTAGTATTTCTTGACGGATGTTTTCTAAAGTTTCCCGTATTGATTCTAGTATGTTTTTATAAGAAGTAGTCTTGGTGAGTTTTTGTATTTGGTCTAATGACAATATTTGATCTACCGATGGTATGGTTTTTAAAATATCGTTTTTTGTTTTCAAAAGTCTGACCTGACCTCCTTTTAGAATGATAGTGAACAATGGTTTAACAAAAGTAGGATATGGTTACACAATAGAACTGTGGGAAAGACCTATTATTTTATTATTAAATCTGTTTGGTCTTTTTTAATTACCCTCCCAATTTGTCCACAAGGAGTTTTTAATGTTTTTTCTAGCCTATTTAATAATGTTTGGGCTTTTCCCTCTGCTACTGTTATTAATAGTCCCCCTGAAGTTTGGGGATCACATAGGATTTTCTTCATTATATCTGGTATGCCTTTTTGCCAATAGGTTTTATTATCCACATATTCCATGTTTGCATATGTACCCCCTGGTACAAAGCCCATTTTACCAAGCTCTATTGCTTCTTCTATTATGGGAACCTTCCGATAATCTATTTCCAGGGTTACCTTGCTGGCTTTTGCCATTTCATAGGCATGTCCTAATAATCCAAATCCTGTTATATCTGTACAACCATTTGCACCTATTTCTTGCATGGCATCTTTACCATCTTTGTTTAGGTATGCCATTATGGATATTGCCTTATCTATGACATTTTCCGATATGGAATCTGCTTTTATTGCTGTATTTATAATGCCCAGCCCTATAGGTTTGGTCAATAATAATACATCACCTGGTTGGGCATGGGAATTGGCTCTATACTCTAGTGGGTGAACTATACCAGTTACTGAAAGTCCATATTTTGGTTCATTGTCATCTACACTGTGACCCCCTACTAATAGTGCCCCTGCCTCTGCTATTTTGTCTGCTCCCCCTTTTAGAATTTCTCCAAGTATTTCTTCTGGTAGACACTTTGGAAAACACACTATATTCATAGCTGTTAATGGGCTACCCCCCATAGCATATATATCACTTAATGAATTTGCTGCAGCTATTTGACCAAAATAATATGGATTATCAATTACAGGTGTAAAAAAATCCAATGTTTGGACTATAGCCTGTTCTTCATCTATTTTATAAATAGCTGCATCATCTGAGCTGTCTAGCCCCACTAATAGGTTTTCATTTTTATTTGTTTTTATATCTTTTAATGCTTTTTCTAAGGCCCCCGGCCCTATCTTTGCAGCTCAGCCAGAGCTTCTGACCATTTGGGTTAATCGATGCTTTTCTGTCATTAGTACCTTCCTTTCTGTAAAAAAAATTCATTCAGGCTGGGTAGAACCCAGCCAGCCTTACAATAGGTTTCCTAGATAATATTCAAAAGGATAGTTTAGTAATATTAGAACTGTGACTAAAGGTTAAACCATTGTCAACACAATTATATTTTGATTTTGTCTTTTATATCATTATATATTTTCTCACCTATTCTTTTCACATTCTTTATTTCTTCTTTGTTTTTGAAGCCTCCATTTGTTTCCCGGTATTCTATAATATTACCTGCTATCACATCTCCAATACCTGAGAGTGTTTTTAATTGTTCTTTACTAGAAGTATTTATATTAATTATATCACTATTTCCACTAGCTGGGTTAGTTCCTATAGTATTTATGATTTCTTCTTTAGGAATTTCACCTTGTTTAGGTATATATATTTTTTCTTCATCCCTTAATTTTTGTGCTAAATTCACCAACTCTAGATCTGCCTCTTCTGTGGCTCCCCCCAATTCTTCAATTGCATCTATTAATCTAGATCCTTCTACCATTTCTATTACCCCTGGGTTTTTTACTTGACCAACAATATGTACCATGATTTTTCTAATTTCCTGGACTGGCTCTTGATCTTGAAAAATATTATTTTCCGGAGTTTCCCTATTCTCCTCTTCTAACTTTTTATTATTATCTATTATCAACATTGACTTATTGTTTTCATTATGGTGAAACCAAATTCCACCTATTATAAGTAATAATATACCTATAATTATAAGATATATTTTCTTGCCATTAATAAATTCTCCCACCTTTATCCCCCCATTCTCTTTTATAATTCGACTTTTTGTGGTTTTTTCCTCTTATTTCTAACAATTTTGTATACCTATTGTAAAACTTTTTTGTTATACTAGAATAGTAAATCTCATCTTAGGAGGCTACAAAATTATGTATCGCAAAGTTTTCTTTTCCGCAATACTTATGTTTTTCTTACTTACGAATTTTACCTTTGCAGCAGAACTAGAAATTCTTTCTCCTTCTGCAATTCTAATGGATAGTAACACTGGTCAGGTTCTCTATGAAAAAAATAGTGATGAAAGGCTTTACCCTGCCAGCACCACAAAGATAATGACTGCTTTATTATTACTGGAAGATGGGGATCTTGAAAAGCTTGTAGAAATCAATAAGGATGTACCTGATTTAATTGAACGAGGAAGTAGTCAAATATATTTAATCCCTGGAGAACTGATAACCAGGAAACAATTATTATTTGCATTATTAATAGATTCTGCAAATGATGCTGCTGTAGCTATAGCCCAGGATATTTCTGGATCTGTTGAGAAATTTGCAAGGAAAATGAACAAAAGGGCAAGGGAATTGGGGGCTACCAATACCAACTTTGTTAATCCCCATGGTCTTCATGACAATAATCACTATACAAGTGCCAGGGACTTAGCCTTGATAGCCCGAGAAGCCATGAAAAACCCTATATTTAGGGAAGCGGTAACTACCCCTAGATATATAATTCCCGCTACTAATAAACAGGAAACCAGATATCTTTATATTACTAACCGTCTTATCAGGAAAACTAAAAATAAAAACTATTATTATGAAAAAGCTACTGGAATAAAAACAGGTTATACTAGCAAATCAGGCTATGCCTTGGTAGGTGGTGCTAGTGATAAAAACCTTGACCTTATAAGTGTAATTTTAAATAGCACAAGTTCACAGGTATATGAAGATACCCATGCCTTATTTGAATATGGTTTTAATGGCTTTCGCCCTGAAATTGTGATTAATAAAGGGGATGTGGTAAAGGAAATATCTTTAAATGATAATGAAGATACAGTTTCTGTTCTGGCCGGAGAAAGCTTTGAGTACTTACGATTAGGTGATGATAAGGAGAATATTATTCAAAAGATTGACCTTCCTGATAAGATAAGTCTACCTATTGAAAAAAATGAGGTATTGGGCTCTTTGGTTCTATCCCTAAACGGTAATGAAATCGGAACTATACCCTTGATTTCAGATAAAAGTTTAGAGAATTCAAAATTTATGTCAACACTTTTAGGTAAATTTAGCATATTGAAGTCTATTGGTATAGTTATTATTTTATTTCTTTTATATAGAACCTTTATCTATATTAGAAAAAAGAAAAGGCGCAGAAAAAGAAT